>NZ_JAKLSP010000011.1:0-164718 GCF_022014505.1 Pseudomonas sp. PGPR40
GCACTGATGTCCAGCGACGCGCAGACCTCCTGTACCGAACAACCGTCATCAATCACCATGCTGGCTGCACGATGTTTGAACTCGCGGGAAAAGACTCTTCTTTCTTTCATGGAACCTCCAAATTGGCAAAATCATATCGCCCTTAAGAGGTGTCCGGAATTATTAGGCCAGATCAGGCTTGCCCGCGAAGGCCGCACCTCGGTCTGAACCTTAAAAACAGGTTTCCATGGTTTCGATGACATTCAGTTGCTCATCCACCAAACACCCAACTCGCCACTTGTCGAACGTCAAACACGGGTGCGAAGTACCGAACGAAATGATATCGCCCACCCGCAACTCAACCCCCGGCGCCACGGTCATGAACGCATGCTGGTCCATCACCGCCGTCACTTTGCAGGCACTCACATCATCGCCGACCACCGGCACCACGCCGGCCTTGTAACGCAGCAACGGCACCGGTAAACCGGCGTCATAGGCGACGTCACGTTTGCCCAGGGCGATCACCGCAAAACCTGGCTCCGGCAACGACTGCACATGCGCCCAGACTTCCAGCGCCGGGCGCAAACCTTCGTGCAGGTCGCTGCGACGGTCGAGCACGCAGCATTGCGCTTCTTTGTAGATGCCATGGTCGTGGGCCACGTAACTGCCGGGGCGCAACACGCTGAGGAAACGCCCACCGGCGTTCTGAGCTTCGAAGGATTCGGCAATCAAGTCGTACCAGGCCGAACCCGAAGCGGTGATGATCGGCTTGGCAATGGCGAACGCACCGTTGTCCTGCAACTGCACCGCCAGACGCACCAGCGAATCGGCAAAATCGCGAATACCAGTCACCGCGTGATCGCCGTGAATCACCCCTTCGTAACCCTCGATCCCGGTCAGCGCCAACGCCGGTTGCGCCGCGATAGCCTTGGCCAGCGCCAGCACTTCGGCTTCGGTGCGGCAACCGCAACGACCGCCGACTACGCCGTATTCAATCATTACGTTCAGGCGCACACCGCGAGAAGCGAAATACGCGCCGAGGTCCGCGACGTTATCCGGGTGATCGACCATGCAATAGAAATCGAAGCCCGGATCTGCCAACAGATCGGCGATCAGCGCCATGTTCGGCGTGCCGACCAATTGGTTAGCCATCAGCACCCGGTGCACACCATGGGCGTAAGCCGCGCGGGTTTGCGTGGCACTGGCCAAGGTGATGCCCCAGGCACCGGCGTCCAGTTGGCGACGAAACAGCGCCGGGGTCATGCTGGTTTTACCGTGAGGCGCCAGTTCCGCGCCGCTGTGGCTGACGAAGTCCTGCATCCAGCGAATGTTGTGTTCCAGCGCATCGCGGTGCAGCACCAGCGCCGGCAGGCTGACGTCACGCACCAGATTGGCGCCAGTGTGGGCAAAGCCTTTTTCCACGGAGGCAATGTTTTTGGCAGAAGACATGGTCGAACTCCTCACACACGCGGCCGCAGGCAGCCGCTGTTATTCGTTGATACGCCGGGCGAGGCTATTGGCGCTGTCGATCAGCACCCGGCGATAGTCGTTGTAATTGTTCTTCGCATCGGCCCGTGGGGCGACGATGCACAGGGTCGCGATGGCGATGCCGTTCGGGTCTTTGACCGGGGCGGCGAAGCAATGGGTAAAGGTGTCGGCGACGCTATCGAAGGAAAAGAACCCATCAACACCGGCCTGGCGGATTTCCTCGAGAAACCGCTCCAGCGGCAGACGTTCGCCATCGGGCAGGATGAAGTCGTCGGGGTCAATCAAATCGACGATCTGCTGATCGCTCAGGTGCGCCAGCAGGAGACGCCCGGAAGCGGTCCAGGGGATCGGCGCGTTCTCCCCTATGTCCGAGGAAATGCGAAAATGCCGCTCGCCCTCTTTCATTAACGCAACGGTGTATTTGCGCCCGTTGAGCAGGCACATCTGCGCGGTTTCGCGGGTCTGGCTGACGATCTCCTGCAAGGCATGGTCAGCCTCGCGGGTCAGGTCGAAATGGCGCAAATGCGCCTGCCCGAGGAAGTACAGCTGACGGCCGAGGTAAACGTGACCGTCCTTGCCCACGGGTTCGAGAATGCGTCGCTCCAATAAGGAGGCGACCAGTTCGTAGACCGTGGATTTCGGGCTGCCAATGCCGCTGGCGATTTCATTCGGGCGCAGGGGCTGGCCGATTTCCTTGAGGAAATCGAGGATATCGAACGCCCGGTCCAGACCGCGAGCCCGGCGCTTGATGGTGTCTTCGGTCATGTTTCAGGTTCCCATTCAAAGTGCCGGGCAATCTACCAGATCATGCCCTTGATGATCGTTCCCACGCTCCGCGTGGGAATGCCGCCAGGGATGCTCCGCGTTCCGCTTCCGAGAGTGACGCAGAGCGTCACGGGATGCATTCCCACGCAAAGCGTGGGAACGATCGGTGCCAGAAATCAGGCCTTTTTCTTGTACGCGACGCAATCAATCTCGACCTTGCAATCGACCATCATGTTCGCCTGTACGCAGGCCCTCGCCGGGGCGTGTTCGCTTTTGAAGTATTCGGAAAACACTTTATTGAAACTCCAGAAATCCCGTGGGTCTTCCAGCCACACGCCGGTACGGACTACGTCTTCCAGACCGTAACCGGCTTCTTCCAGGATCGCGATCAGGTTTTTCATGGTCTGGTGAGTCTGCTCGACAATCCCGCCCACGATAATTTCGCCGTCCAGCGCCGGCACCTGACCGGACACGTGCAGCCAGCCATCGGCTTCGACGGCGCGGGCGAAAGGACGGGGCTGGCCGCCACCGGCGGTGCTGCCGGTGCCGTAACGAGTAATGCTCATGAGTGTTTCTCCTGATTGAAAAAGTTAAAAGCGAGTGCTCTTGAGAAATTCCGCCAGACGCGGCGATTGCGGGCGCTCGAACAGTTCCTTGGGTGGCCCCTGCTCTTCGATCCGCCCCTGATTCATGAACACGATCTTGTCCGAGACTTCGAAGGCAAAGCGCATTTCGTGGGTCACCAACAGCATGGTCATGCCGTCTTCGGCCAGGCCCTTGATCACGTTCAGCACTTCGCCCACCAGTTCCGGATCGAGGGCCGAGGTGACTTCATCGAACAGCATCAGGCTGGGGTTCATCGCAATCGCCCGGGCAATCGCCACGCGCTGTTGCTGACCACCGGACAACTGACCGGGGTAATGATCGCGACGTTCCAGCAACCCAACCCGCTCCAGCCATTTTTCCGCCAGCGCCACGGCCTCATCCTTGTGCAGCTTTTTGACCTTGAGCAAGCCGAGAGTGACGTTCTGCAATGCGGTGAGGTGCGGGAACAGATTGAATTGCTGGAACGCCATACCGGTCATGGCGCGATGGCGGGCGATGACTTTTTCCGCGTGACGCACGCGCTTGCCGTTGACCTCGTGATAGCCGATGGATTCGCCATCGAGCAGAATCTGCCCGCCCTGGAACTCTTCGAGCATGTTCACGCAGCGCAGCAGCGTGGTCTTGCCCGAGCCGCTGGAACCGATCAGCGTGACCACGTTGCCGCGCTGCAGGGTCAAGTCGACGCCCTTGAGCACTTCGAGCTGGCCGTATTGTTTGTGCAGGCCACGAATGTCCAGCAGCGCTTGATCCTGTGTCGAAACTTGAGCTTGTGTCATGGCAAGGCCACCCGCTTTTCAATGTGCCGGCCGAGTAATTCGATGGCGTAATTGATGATGAAAAAGAGCAAACCGGCGAACAGGTAAAACTCCAGGGTCATGAAGGTCCGGGCGATGATCTGCTGGGTGCTGAGCAGCAATTCGGCAACGCCGATCACCGACAGCAGCGTCGAGGCCTTGACGATCTCGGTGGACGAGTTGACCCAGGTCGGCAAGATCTGCCGCAACGCCTGGGGCAACAACACGTAGCCCAGTGCCTGGTAAAACGTCAGGCCGATGGCCTTGCTCGCTTCCATCTGGCCACTGGGCAACGCTTGCAATGCACCGCGCACAATCTCCGCGACGTGGGAGCCGCAAAACAGCGTCAACCCCAGGGTGCCGGCCCCGAATGCGCTGATTTGCCAGCCCAGTGCCGGCGCCATGTAGAAGCAGGCCAACACCAATACAAACACCGGCGTGCCACGAATGATGTCGACGTAAAAACGGAACGGCGCGCGCATCCAGAACGTGCCGTAGGTGAGCACCAGGCCTGCAACGATGCCGACCAGCGTGCCCAAGAAAATCGCCAGCGCCGAGCATTGCACACTAGTCAGGAAGCCTTGCCACAGGACTTCCCGCGCCACCCATAATTCATGTAGCCAACTGGGGGATTCGTACATGGGGAACCTCCTATCGGCGAATCGCCAGACGCTGTTCGAGGTAACGCAGCATCATGGCAATGAGGTAACAGGCCGCAACATAGAGCGCCGTGGTCACCAGCCAGGTTTCGATCACCCGGTAGCTCTCGACATTGATCTTGCGCGCGTAATAGGTCAGCTCCGGCACGGCAATCGCCGCCGCCAACGAGGTGTCCTTGAACAGCGAAATGAAGTTGTTCGACAGCGCCGGCAGCACATTGCGCAGCATCACCGGCACGGTGATGTAGGCCTTGACCTGCCACTCGCCCAAACCGATTGCCAAGCCGGCTTCACGTAGCCCCTTGGGAATGCTCAACAGACCACCGCGAAACACTTCGGTCAGGTACGCCCCGGCATACAGCGACAGGGTGATGATGAACGACGGGATCTTGTCCAGACGAATGCCCAGGCTGGGCAATGCGAAGTAGATCAACAGAATCAACACCAGAATCGGCGTGTTACGGATTACCGTCACATACACCGAGGCCATCACCCGCAATGCGCGATGCTTTGACAGCAAGGCAAACGCCATCAGCAGGCCGATCACGCAGCCGATGGCGATCGACACCAACGCCAGTTCAAGGCCCAAGCCGAGCCCCGCTAGCAAGGTATCGAAATCGCGCCACACGGCGGCAAAATTCAACTGATAGTTCATGGTCAGCAGTACCTTGAGCGGGGCAATTTAAAACCGCCCCGCCCTCACCGGGATCATTTGTATTCGACGGGGAAACCGATCGTTGGGGTCGGCAGATCGACACCGAACCACTGCTTGAACGATGCCGCGTAAGTCGGGAACTCAACGCCTGTCATGCCTTCATGCAGCACGGTGTTGACGAAGTTCAGCCAGTCCTGATCGCCGCGTTTGACCGCACAGGAATAGGTTTGCGGGCTCCAGGCATAGGCCGGGCTGCGATAGCGACCAGGGTTCTGCACCATCAGGTATTTCACCGACGACTGATCGGTGGCCGCGGCGTCGGCCCGGCCGGAGTTCACCGCCTGATACATCAAGTCCACGCTGTCGTACTGATCGACCTTGGCCTTGGGCAGCGCCTGATGCACCAATTCTTCGGCATACACGTTCTGCAGCACCGCCACGATCACACCGTCACCGGCAGCTTTCAGGTCGTCGATTTCCTTGTACTTGCTGTTGGCCGGCAACAACAGGCCAACGCCTTCGCGGTAATACGGCAGCGTGAACGCAACTTGTTGGGCGCGGCTGGCGGTCACGGTGATGAACTGACAACTCATGTCGACCTTGTCGGTCAGCAGATTAGGAATCCGCGCATCGGACGACTGCACCACGAACTCGACCTTGCTCGGGTCGTTGAACAACCCTTTGGCCACCATTCGCGCGATATCAATATCAAAACCCTGCAACTTGCCATCCGCTCCCTGGAAGTGCCACGGCGCATTGGTACTGCCCGTGCCCACGATCAATTTCCCACGGGCCAGCACGCTGTCGAGCTTGCTATCCGCCGCTTGGGCGACACCCATGACAGCGGCCGAAGCCGCGAACAGAAAAACACACGCTTTAAACAACGAAGGTCGGCGATGCATGGCAAGCACTCCAGGGTCATGTTTATTCCGCTATACCGGAATACGGTATGTAACAACGGAATAAACAGCAGAAAGTGTGCCACAGGATGTGTGGCGTAATCTTGGGGAATTGAAAAGTGTTTTGAATCAGATGGATGCGCGTTAGCGCGAGGAAGGCGTTACAAAATGGACAATTGAATGAACGCTACCGTTGGCCACAACGCACGGGTACTTGCACCACAGTTGAAGGTATAACGATTTAAAACAAGACAAGACAACCTCGCCTTTGACCTACCCGCATGAATGCCGAAGCTCGGGGACTTTTGCATCTCTACCGCTCGCCTGCGCCCTTATAAACATCTCCCCGCTTTCTTTTTCCTACTGCTATCACCGTCACGACCAGAACCTCATCAACAACCCGATAAACCAGGCGATAGCCGGCACTACGCAGCTTGATCTTGTAAGCATTACCCAATCCACTCAGCCGATCCGCTGGAACATGCGGATTAGCCAACCGCTCCTGAAGCTTTTTCTTGAACTGCTCCCTCAACGTTGACCCAAGCTTCTGCCATTCCTTCCAAGCTTTCTCAGAAAACTCCAGCTCATAGGTCATCGAGAGAAACCTTGATTACAGGATCGTTTTCTCGCTCGCGGCAAAGGGCAATCAGTTCCATGTCTTCAAGCCGGTCCATCATCGCTTCGTATTCTTTGGCGGGGACGCAGTAGAAAGCGGGTTCATTACGGTTGAGGATCGCGACGGACAACCCACCACCCGCAGCGACTGTACCCATCGGGTTTTTCTTTAGTTCGGATATGCTCGCTACAACCTGTGAAAGCACGATGTGTGTCATACGCTACTCCTTGAAGTGCTTTTAATAGCGCTAAAAATAGCACTCTAAACCGAGTCTGGCATGAAGCTCAAGGGGATTGCGTCTGACAGATCGCTATCGCGAGCAGGCCCTGATACCGGTAAGACGCAGTACCTGTGGGAGCGTGGCTTGCCCGCGAAGAACGATGACGCGTAAGACCTGAAAAACCGCGGTGCATTCTTCGCGGGCAAGCCTCGCTCCTACAGGTTCTGCGTCTTGGCTTACCAGCATTAGTGCTTGAGCGACGCCAACACACGCTCGGTATTCGCCCCGCAAGCCATGCCTTCGGGCCGTGTCTGGATGTTCTCGATCACCTCCAGTAACTGCGCCTTGCTCTGGGCCAGGTGCAGTTGCATCGCTTCGATCTGTTCGACCTTGCGCCTAAGGCTTGCCACCAGTTCGTCGTGATTGAACTCACCCGTCGTAGCATCCGGTAGCAGCAGTTTCAGCTCTTCGAGGCTGAAGCCGGCCTGCTGTGCGCACTGGATGATTTTCAGGGTTTGCAACACTTGCGGCGGGTAACGCCGATAGCCGTTGGCCTGCCGCTCGACCTGACGAATCAGGCCCTGGGCCTCATAAAAACGAATGCGCGAGGCGTTCAACCCACTCTGCTGCGCCAATTCACCAATCTTCATCACAGCCTCGTTTGCACGCTTGACATTAAAGTTAACTTTAAGCTTAGCCTCTACTCTTCACTGATGAGGAGTCAAGCATGTCGCCCTTCCAAGCGTTGAATTTGCCCAACGGCCAGACCATCGGCAATCGCATCGCCAAAGCCGCGATGGAAGAGAACCTCGCCGATACCGGGCAAGCACCTTCCGGCGAGTTGTTTCGGCTGTATCAAGCCTGGGCCAAGGGCGAAGCCGGGCTATTGCTGACCGGCAATGTGATGATCGACCGCCGCGCCATGACCGGCCCCGGCGGCGTGGTGCTGGAAGACGAGCGACACCTCGAACGCTTTCGCCAATGGGCAACCATCGGCCGGGCCGGTGGCGCGCAGTTCTGGGTGCAGCTCAATCATCCCGGCCGCCAGACCATGGCCAACCTCGGTCAGCAAGCGTGGGCACCCTCGGCCGTGGCGCTGGATCTGGGCGGGTTTTCGAAGATGTTTGCCGAGCCCAAACCCATGGGTGAAAACGACATCGCAGAGGTCATTCAACGTTTCGCCACCAGCGCCGCTCTGGCGGAAAAGGCCGGTTTCACCGGGGTGCAGATTCATGCCGCGCACGGTTATCTGATCAGTCAGTTTCTCTCGCCGCTGACCAATCGTCGCACCGACCGCTGGGGCGGTTCTCTGGAAAATCGTGCGCGCCTGCTGCTGGAAGTGCTCAGCGCTGTTCGCAAATCCGTATCACCGCAGTTTTGTGTAGCGGTGAAGCTCAATTCCGCGGACTTCCAGCGCGGCGGTTTCGACGCCGACGACGCCCGGCAAGTGATCCGATGGCTCAACGACCAGCAAATCGATTTACTGGAACTCTCCGGCGGCAGTTACGAAGCCCCGGCCATGCAAGGCGAGGCTCGCGACGGTCGGACCTTGGCACGAGAAGCCTATTTTCTGGAAATGGCCGGTGAACTGGCTGGTGTGGCGAGCATGCCGGTCATGGTGACTGGTGGAATTCGGCGGTTGGCGATCGTCGAACAAGTGCTCGACAGCGGCATTGCCATGGCCGGCATCGGCACGGCAATGGCCATTGAACCGGACCTGGCCAAACGCTGGCGTGAAGGCCAGAACAGCCACCCGCAATTGCCACCGATTCGCTGGAAACGCAAACCTCTGGCCGCGCTGGCGAACATGGCCGTGGTGAAATTTCAGCTCCATCGATTGGGCCGGGGACGCAAGCCTAGACCACAGGTCTCGGCGGTATGGGCATTGATCCTCGACCAGTTGTACATCGCTCGGCGTACCCGTCAGTACCGCCAGGCAATGGGCAAATAACCGAAGATGAAACCTGTAGGAGCGAAGCTTGCTCGCGAAGACGGCGGCACAGTCAACATTGATGTCGACTGACACGCCGCTTTCGCGAGCAAGCTTCGCTCCTACAAGGACCCGCCAGGCTGATTATCGTCCGGCAAAGCGCAACCGTGACAACATGCGCAAATCACCTGCGAGGTAATAATCATCGGTCCAGCTGTCATCCGGAGCCAACGGCCGGACCTGCTTGAGCGAGAGTTTTTTTGCGAAATAGCGGAACCGGTAATGCTCGTAAAAACGCAGCAGTTCCAGCCCGTAGCGATCGGCCAGGTCAGTGTCGCCACGGATGATCAGGTAGTTCTCGTCATTGCCGTTACTGGCCGCTTCACTGAGGTTGTGGCTGCCGCTGATGATCGTCGGTGAGTCGCTGGTGAAGTCGACGACGATGGCTTTGGTGTGCACCAGCAGGTTGCCCTTCTGGCCTTTCATGTTTTCCTTGAGCCAGCCTTCCAGGCCGGTGTTGAGCAGTGCGGTGGCGGCAAATTGGGCGGTGCGGTCGGCGTGGAAACCGGTGATGCGGCTGACGGTGTTTTGCAGGCCATAACGCAAGATGTCGTCGTGGGGCTGGCCGAGCAAGGCGTTGAGCACTTCGTCCGGCAAGGCAAAGGCCGTGACAAACAACAGGTCTTTTTTGGCGGCGTTGATGATCTCGACGAACTCACGCAAGTCGCCCTGGCCCGAGCGCGGTGAGAAGCCGGCGAACAGCGCCTGGTCCGGCTGCATCGGATTGTTTTCCGTGAGCCATTCCCGTGTGGCCCCGACATCTGCCGGCGTGGCCCAGACCTGCTCGAAGGTTTGCAGATAGCTGGCGCCGACCTGAGCATCGTCCAACACATGCACTACGTTGGCCTGACGATAAACGCCGTTGGGGGTGAAATTGGTGCTGCCACAGAGTACCGCTTCGGGTTGATGCTGCCCCGCTGCATCGAGCCGGCTCAGGACCATGAACTTGTTGTGAAAAATGTTATGCGTGACCCGCCCGCGCTTGTTCGCCGCCGGGATTTTTTCCAGGCTGGCTTCGTTCAGTGCCGTGGTGTCTTCGTCCGGTTGCGCGTGGTACAGAACCCGAAGCTTTACGCCGCGCTCGAAGGCGGCGTTCACCGCATCGACGATCACCTGCAACTGGTACTCATAGATCGCGATGTCCAGCGCCCATTGGCTATCCTCGGCCCGTTCGATGAACCCCAGCAAGCGTGCGAGCAGATCGTTTTCCAGCCATTGTCGCGGGGCGTCGGGCCATTCTTCGATGGGCAGTTTCTTGTTGGCGCTGAGCAGCGCATCAACGTCGGCGAACTTGCGCTGGAAGGCCTGACTGGCGGCCACCGCCCGGTTGAAGATGACGTTCTGGCCCGTTGGCAGTCCATTGTCGGTTCTGATCGTTACTTCCAGAAACTCGCCCAACAGCGGCGCGTCGGCGGTGCCATAGGCCAGGTGAACCCGATAATGGATCGTCACACCCGGATTGACCGCGTAATCGGCCCAGCGAAATTTCTGCAACGGCGCGAGATCGCTGGGGGTGGCGTGAAACTGGGGGAACGTATGAGCCTTGCCGGGGAAGGTCAGGCTGTTGAACAGAAACAGCCAGGGTTTGCTGCCATGCTGTTTTTCGATGGCGAAACCCAGCAGGCCTTTGCGCCGGGACTCGGCCACGTCGATGGCCAGCAGCACGCCGTTGGTGCCAGCGTAGGCTTTGACGCGAAAATCGTCCTGATCATTGCGGGCTAGAACGCGCATGGGTCACTCCTGTGAAAGATCAAAAGATCATCGATATGCTGGTAATGCGTTTGCAGTTGATCCGCCAACACCTTAGCCCGTCCGAGGCGAATCGGCCCCCGCTCAATGTCGATCAGCAACCCCGGGCAATCCAGTGCCGGCAACGTCGACCATTCCTTCAGCCGTCCATCCGTCACCAGCAACAGCCGTTGCTGCTCTGCCGGAAAGCGCTTTTGCCGTACCGCCAGCCAACGCCCCGCCTCGCCCAGCGCCGCCAGCATCGGCGTACCACCGCCGGCACCGAGCCCTTCGAGCCAGTCGCGCAAACCCGCAGAGGCTTTCAACCCTTGCACCTGCCACTTCGGCACATGACCGCTGGCCGTCAGCAAAGCCAAGCGCGCACGCTGTCGATAGGCATCGTCGAACAGTTGCGCCAGCAGGCCCTTGGCATCGCTCAATGCCTGATGACGCCGGGTCGAAGCCGAGGCGTCGACGATCACCAGCCATAATTCATGAGGGGTGCGGGTGCGCAGGTGAAACCGCACATCGTCGCGCTGACGCGGTCGCCCATTGAGCAAGGTGCCCGGCCAATTGATTGATCCACTGAGCGCAGCGTGATGCTTGCCCTGTCTACCGCTATCCAGCCGTCCTGCGCGGGGTCTGGCATTCGCCCCCGCGTCTGATCGAGGGCGAATGCCTAGGGCTTTTTTGGCCAGCTCGGCACTTCACGTCGAACGCCGATCGGCAGCGCCTGGGCGGGCATTTCACCCCACTGCCCCTGACCTTCACTCGGGTTGGCGTTCTGGTTGGAGGGCGGCTGTGCTGCCGGGGATTGGTGTGGCGCCGGTGGCGAATGTTCGCGACGACGATGGCGCAAGGCAAACTCGGCGACCGCGTCGATATCTTCTTCGCCAATGGCATTCGCTCCGCGCCAGGCTGAATGAGCCCGGGCCGCGCGCAACCAGACCAGATCGGCCCGCAGACCATCGACGCCGGCAGCAAAGCAACGCTCGGTGATCTGCGTCAGCGCGGCATCGTCGAGAGGAATGCTCGCCAGTGCCGAGCGCGCCTTCTGGCAACGCTCGCGCAATGCGTGTTGCTGGCTTTCCCATTCGGCGCAGAACCCTTGCGGGTCGCTGTCGAAATCCAGTCGACGACGGATGATCTGACCGCGCTCGGCGGGTGCGGTGTGGCCACTGAGGGCGACATTCAGGCCAAAGCGGTCGAGCAATTGCGGGCGCAGTTCGCCCTCCTCCGGGTTCATGGTGCCGATCAGCACGAACTTTGCCGAATGCCGATGGGAAATCCCGTCGCGCTCGATCAGGTTGGTGCCGCTGGCGGCCACGTCGAGCAGCAGGTCCACGAGGTGATCAGGCAGCAGATTGACTTCATCGACGTACAACACGCCGCCATCGGCCTTGGCCAGTACACCGGGAGAAAATTGCGCGCGACCTTCGCTCAGGGCCGCGTCGAGGTCGAGGGTGCCCACCAGCCGTTCTTCGGTGGCGCCCAGGGGCAAGGTGACGAATTGACCGCTGGCCAACAGGTCCGCCAGGCCTCGGGCCAAGGTGGATTTGGCCATGCCGCGCGGGCCCTCGATCAGCACGCCACCGATTTTCGGGTCGATGGCGGTCAGGTACAGCGCGAGCTTCAAGTCATCGGCGCCGACCACGGCGGAGAGCGGGAAATGGGGGGTGTCGGTCATGTGGCATTACTCGTTGTGGTCGGTGGTGTGATCGTTCCCACGCTCTGCGTGGGAATGCAGCCCGGGACGCTCTGCGTCCCAACAGCCGAACGCGGAGCGTCCGTAGAGGCATTCCCACGCAGAGCGTGGGAACGATCCCGCTAACTGTCTTCTTCTATGTCCAACAACAAATTCTCCAGTGCCTCGCGGTATTCGCCTGGCTCTTTCCACATCCCACGCTGCTGCGCTTCGAGCATGCGCTCGGTCATGTCGCGTAAGGCATGGGGATTGTGTTCGCGGACAAACTCCCGGGTCGCTGGGTCAAGCAAATAGGCGTCCGCCAGCAACGCATATTGGTGATCGTCGATCAACTGCGTGGTGGCGTCGAAGGCAAACAGGTTGTCGACCGTCGCCGCCAGTTCGAACGCGCCTTTATAGCCATGACGCTTGACCCCGTCGATCCATTTCGGATTGGCCGCCCGGGAACGGATCACCCGGTTCAGCTCTTCCTTCAACGTGCGAATTTTCGGCAAGTCCGGCTGACTGTGGTCGCCGTGATAACTGGCCGCCGCTTTACCGCTGAGACTTTCGACGGCCGCCAACATGCCACCCTGGAACTGGTAATAGTCGTTGGAATCGAGCAAGTCATGCTCGCGGTTGTCCTGATTCTGCAGCACTGCCTGCACCTGGCTCAGTCGCTGGGAAAACTGTTCGCGGGCCGCAGTGCCTTCATCGGAGCCGCCGTAAGCGTAGCCGCCCCAATTCAGGTAAACCTCGGCCAGGTCTTCGCGGCTTTGCCACAAACGACCGTCGATGGCGCCCTGCACGCCCGCTCCATAAGCACCCGGCTTGGCGCCAAAGATGCGCCAGCCGGCCTGTCGCCGCGCCGCTTCTTCATCCAGACCGGATTCCAACAGCGCTTGCCGCTCAGCGCGGACCTTGGCCGCCAACGGGTTGAGATCGTCCGGTTCATCCAGCGCCGCGACCGCTTGCACGGCGGCGTCGAACAGCCGGATCAGGTTGGCAAAGGCATCCCGAAAGAATCCAGAGACGCGCAAGGTCACGTCCACGCGCGGGCGGTCCAGCAAACTCAACGGCAGAATCTCGAAGTCGTCGACCCGTTGACTGCCCGTCGCCCACACCGGCCGTACACCCATCAGCGCCATGGCCTGAGCAATGTCATCGCCGCCGGTGCGCATGGTGGCAGTGCCCCAGACCGACAGGCCGAGCTGCCGCAGGTGATCGCCGTGGTCCTGCAAGTGCCGCTCAAGAATCAGGTTCGCGGACTGGAAGCCGATGCGCCACGCGGTGGTGGTCGGCAGGTTGCGCACATCCACCGAATAGAAATTGCGCCCGGTGGGCAGCACGTCCAGACGACCGCGGCTCGGCGCACCGCTAGGCCCGGCCGGGACGAATCTTCCGTTGAGGGCATCGAGTAGACCGCGCATTTCTGCGGGGCCGCAGGCGTCCAGGCGTGGGGCAACTATGTCGCGAAGGCTGTCGATGATCGCGCTTACGTCGGACCAACCTGCCTCCTGTGGGAGCGGGCTTGCTCGCGAAAGCGGTGTGTCAGGCAAATCAATGTCGACTGCCACTCCGCTTTCGCGAGCAAGCCCGCTCCCACAGGGGCCGGGTTGGGCTTGAGGCTGGTTCAACGTGTGCGAAATCAGTTGAGTGGCGAACAGCTCCAGACGTTCACGAGTATCCCCCGCCGTACGCCACAGTTCATCGCTGACTGACAGCAATGCGTCCGGCCGAGGACCGTTCCAGGGCTCGGCCAAAACGCAATCCAACGGGTCGAAGCCCAATTCAAACGCCTTGGCCAGCGCCCGCAGCAAGCTCGATTGCGCCCCACGTCCGTCGCCGCGAGGAATACGCAACAAGGCCAATAAGGTGTCGATGCGCAACCGCCCGGTCGGCGATTCGCCAAACACGTGCAGGCCATCGCGGATCTGCGACTCCTTCAAGTCGCACAGGTACGTGTCCAGACGCGGCAACCAGATCGCTGCGTCGGCGTCACTGTCGAGTTTCTCGTCCAGTTGCAGTTCACGGTCGATGTGTGTGTCGCGCACCAATTGCAGAATATCGCGCTGCAGTTCCCGAGCGCGGCGCGGATCGAGCAACTGCGCTTCATAATATTCGTCGGCCAGCAATTCGAGATTACGCAGCGGACCGTAGGTTTCAGCGCGGGTCAGCGGCGGCATCAGGTGATCGATAATCACCGCTTGGGTGCGACGCTTGGCCTGGGCGCCCTCGCCCGGGTCGTTGACGATAAACGGATAGATGTTCGGCAGCGGCCCGAGCAATGCGTCCGGCCAGCAGCTTTCCGACAGCCCGACGCCCTTGCCCGGCAGCCATTCGAGGTTGCCATGCTTGCCAACGTGGATCACGCCATGAGCACCGTAGGTGTTGCGCAACCAGAAATAGAACGCCAGATAGCCGTGAGGCGGCACCAGGTCCGGATCGTGATACACCGCGCTCGGATCCACCTGATAACCCCGGGCCGGTTGAATGCCGACGAAAGTCAGGCCGAAGCGCAGACCGGCAATCATCATTCGTCCGCCACGGAACATTGGATCGTTTTCGGGTGTGCCCCAGCGCTCCAGCACAGCTTGGCGATTGGCCTCGGGCAAGGCGTTGAACATCAGGTTGTAGTCGTGCAGCGCGAGGCTTTGATGGCAGGGACGCTGGTCGAGGGTGTCGAGGTCGTTGCTGACGCCGCCGAGCAATTGCTGGATCAGCGCGGTGCCGCTGTCCGGTAGCTCGGCCGGCAACGGATAACCTTCGGCGTGCAGGGCACGGAGAATATTCAGTGCGGCGGCCGGTGTGTCGAGACCCACGCCATTGCCGATGCGCCCATCGCGAGTCGGGTAGTTGGCAAGGATCAGGGCGATACGTTTTTCGCCGTTGGGCACACGCGCCAGATCGATCCAGCGCCGCGCCAGTTCGGCGACAAAATCCATGCGCTCAGGTGCAGGCCGATAGCAAACCACGTCGGACTGACTGCGCTCACTGCGCCAGGCCAGGTCCTTGAAGCTGATCGGCCGGCTGATGATTCGCCCATCCAGCTCTGGCAATGCGATGTGCATTGCCAGATCGCGGGGACCGAGGCCCTGTTCGCTGGCTCGCCAACCGGGTTCATTGTCCTGAGCGCAGATTGCCTGGATCACCGGAATGTTGCGGCGAAACGGTCGCAAATGCGGTGCTTCAGGGCTGGATTGGGCGAAACCGGTGGTGTTGAGGATCACCCCCGCTTCGACTTCATCCAGCAGGTCCTCAACCACCGTCAGGCAGCCGGGTTCTTTCAAACTGGCCAGCGCAATCGGCAACGGGTTCAATCCCGCTGCCTGCAAGCGCTGGCAGAAAATATCGATGAAACCGGTGTTCGCCGCCTGCAAGTGCGAGCGGTAAAACAGCACTGCTGCCACCGGCTGATCAGCTTGCCAGTCGGCTTGCCAATCGCTCAGTTCAGCGGGGCTTTTATGTGGGTGGTAAATCGCCGTGCGTGGCAGGGTTTGTGGCTCGGCCCACGTGTAATCGCGACCCAGCCAGCGATTGGCCAGACAGCGGAAAAAATCCAGGGCATTGCTCATGCCGCCCTGGCGTAAAAACTGCCAGAGCCGGTTGCGGTCTTGCGCGGTTACGGTGCTCAGGTCACTGAGTTCCGGGTCCGGACGATCGTCCCCCGGTACCAGAATCAGCCGTACGCCGCGCCCGGACAATTCCACCAGACGCTCGATGCCGTAACGCCAATAGGCGATGCCGCCGTGCAGCGAGATCAGAATCACTTTGGCGTGGCGCAGCACTTCGTCGACGTAGAGATCGACCGACGCATGATTCTGCACCTGCATCGGGTTGGCCAGGCGCAGGCTCGGGTAATCGTCGGGCAACTGCTGCGCCGCTTCGGCGAGCAACGCCAGGCTGGAATCGCCGCTGCACAGGATCACCAGTTCGGCGGGGGTTTGTCCAAGGTCGGCAATGTTGTCATCCGACACGAAACCGCCGGGCTGGGTCCTGAGCAGGTGCATGGATTAAACGCTGAGCGCAGCGCGCAATTGCGCTTCGAGCGTAGTGGCATCCAGATCCTGACCGATCAATACCAGACGGGTAGTGCGCGCCTCTTCAGCGCCCCACTGACGGTCGAAGTGCTTGTCGAAGCGCGTGCCCACGCCCTGGATCAGCAGACGCATCGGCTTGTTCGGCACCGCTGCAAAACCTTTCACCCGAAGAATGCCGTGCTGAACTACCAATTGAGTCAGCGCATCCATCAGCAGGCTTTCGTCGGCTTGCGGCAGCTCGATAGAGATGGAATCGAACGCGTCATGGTCATGGTCGTCTTCACCTTCATGGTGATGATCGTGATGGCTGTGGCGGCTGTCGATGTGTTCTTCCGAACCGGCACCGAGGCCGATCAGCACGTCCAGTGGCAGACGACCGCTGCTGGCTTCGATGACTTTCACCGCTGGCGGCAGTTCTTCGGCGACTTCCAGGCGCACACGGGCCAGGTCTTCAGGGCTGATCAGGTCGGCCTTGTTGAGGATCACCAGGTCGGCGCTGGCCAGTTGGTCGGCGAACAGTTCGTGCAGCGGTGATTCATGGTCCAGGTTCGGGTCGAGTTTGCGCATGGCGTCGACCTGATCCGGGAACGCAGCGAAGGTGCCAGCGGCGACGGCCGGGCTGTCGACCACGGTGATCACCGCGTCGACGGTGCAGGCGCTGCGGATTTCTGGCCATTGGAAGGCTTGAACCAAAGGCTTTGGCAGGGCCAGGCCCGAAGTTTCGATGAGAATGTGGTCAAGGTCGCCACGACGCGCGACCAGTTCGCGCATCACCGGGAAGAATTCTTCCTGAACGGTGCAGCACAGGCAGCCGTTGGCCAGTTCGTAGACGCGACCGTTGGCTTCTTCTTCGGTGCAACCGATCGAGCACTGCTTGAGGATTTCACCGTCGATGCCCAGCTCGCCGAACTCGTTGACGATCACCGCGATACGGCGGCCCTGGGCGTTGTCGAGCATGTGGCGCAGCAAGGTGGTTTTGCCCGAGCCGAGGAAGCCGGTAACGATGGTGACGGGGAGTTTGGCCAGTGTTTTCATCGGATGCCCTTTGGCAAGGTGGCGGGCATACGGGACGACAATCGCTGCGGCAGGTGCGCGCGCGCAAGAGTTTCGCCACCGGATCACCCCGCCCGGTTGAAAGTGAGAATCTGTGTCGAGGCAGGTCTCCTGGCTGACGGTGTGCCAATCGTTCGACTGGCGTTTGCTGCGCCTTCCCGCGAACCTGATGGATCAGGGCTTGCAGTGGCGTGGCAGCGAACATCACCGTTCACAGTTGCGGGGGCAGCCGCGGCATCGACCGCGTTCCCTTCTTAGCTTCGGCAAACACCGAAGAACCTCGAAAGCGCAAGGCTACGCATCGTGTCGGGGCGGGTCAATGTCTTGTGGCACCCCGACCGGCCCCTTCGCGGGCAAGCCTCGCTCCTACAGAACGTGGTCGCCCACAATTTATCTTGATCGTTCCCACGCTCTGCGTGGGAATGCAGCCCGGGACGCTCTGCGTCCCATTCAGAGCCGAACGCGGAGCGTCCGTTGAGGCATTCCCACGCAGAGCGTGGGAACGATCAATGGAAACGCCTCGGTATCGAGTTGAGAACCCCTGCCAATTGACGCCCAACCCCCGCCCATGCTCTCCTACACGCCTTGTTACGGGTGCCCTTCACAGGGTGAAACGGGAAACCGGTGAATCATGTGCTTTACTCTAAAGCCATGTCATTCCGGTGCTGCCCCCGCAACGGTAAGCGAGTGAAGCGTCAGATCCACTGTGCCCGCATAGGGCATGGGAAGGTGATGCTTGCAGGTGTCGGCGCAAGCCCTGCCCCTCGCGAGCCCGGAGACCGGCCCGCAACACAAAGTGACTTTTACGTTCACTGAATAACAAATCCGCGGTGGGCGGGCGCTGTTCGAAATCTCTGCGTGCCCGGCGTGCGGAGGTTTTCATGCGCTCTATTCACCCGCTGACAGACCAGAGGGAAGCGCCATGTCGATCATCAGCAGTACCGCCAATAGCACCGCCAGCACCACTTCAACCTTGAGCCAACGCCTGACCGCCGCTTTTTGTGCGTCGATCCTTGGCGCTAGCCTTGTGTATTTCGCCGGTTTTTCGCACATCGAAGCGGTACACAATGCCGCGCACGATACCCGTCACAGTTCCGCCTTTCCGTGCCATTGAGACCTGCTGACATGATCAAGCGTATTGCGCAAACCGCAGGTTTCACCGGGCTGCTGGCCGCCCTGCTATTGACCCTGCTGCAAAGCTTCTGGGTGGCGCCGCTGATCTTGCAGGCCGAGACTTACGAAAAATCCGAACCGGCCGCTGTTGAAATCCACGAGCACGCCGCGGGCGCTGTCACCGCTCATACCCATGATGCCGAAGCCTGGGAGCCGGAAGATGGCTGGCAGCGCGTGCTGTCGACCACCGGCGGCAATCTGGTGGTAGCGGTCGGTTTCGCCCTGATGCTGGCAGGTCTCTACACCTTGCGCGCTCCACGCCGTACCTCCCAAGGTCTGCTCTGGGGTCTGGCCGGTTATGCGACGTTCGTGCTGGCGCCAACCCTCGGCCTGCCACCTGAGCTGCCGGGCACTGCCGCGGCGGATCTGGCGCAACGGCAGGTCTGGTGGATTGGCACTGCCGCATCCACCGCTGTCGGCATCGCGCTGATCGTGTTCAGCAGCCACTGGCTGATGAAGATCCTCGGCGTGGCGATTCTGGCCGTGCCTCATGTGATCGGTGCGCCGCAACCGGAAGTCCATTCGATGCTCGCTCCGCAAGCCCTGGAAACACAATTCAAAATCGCTTCGCAGCTGACCAACATGGCGTTCTGGCTGGCCCTGGGCCTGATCAGCGCCTGGTTGTTCCGCCGCAAAAGCGATGGCCAATACTCCGCATGACGGACGTCAGCGCAGCGCCGACCCTGGTGGTCGGCCTGGGTTGCCAGCGCGGCTGCCCCGTCAGCACGCTGCGGGCGCTACTCGATCAGGCGTTACAAGCCCATCAAATCGAGCTTCATGAGATCAAGGCCTTGGCCAGCATCGACCTCAAGCGCGAAGAACCTGGGCTGATCGAACTGGCCGAACAGTTGGCATTGCCCTTGACGTACTTCAGTAGCGAACAGTTGGCGGCCTATCAACCGCAACTCAGCCACCACTCAGACATCGCGTTCGAACGCACTGGCTGTTATGGCGTAGCGGAAAGTGCCGCGCTGGCACTGGCCGAACATTTGGCGCAGGCACCGGCAAAGTTGCTGATACCACGACAAAAATACGCCCAGGCCACCCTGGCATTGGCCAGCGCCGCGTAAAATCCCCGATAATCCCCGCCTTCGATCATGAGCAATCTTCATCTGAAATGTGCTCATGCCCTTTTTCTGACAGGAAACGACGATGACCGTCTACTTCATTGGCGCTGGCCCCGGCGACCCGGAACTGATCACCGTCAAAGGCCAGCGGCTGATTCGTAGCTGCCCGGTCATTATCTATGCAGGCTCCCTGGTGCCCGCCGCCGTGCTGGAGGGCCACCGGGCCGAACAGGTGGTCAACAGCGCCGAATTGCACCTGGAACAGATCATCGAGCTGATCAAGACTGCCCATGGCAACGGCCAGGACGTGGCCCGGGTGCATTCCGGCGACCCGAGCCTGTATGGCGCGATTGGTGAGCAGATTCGTTACCTGCGGGAACTCGACATCCCTTTCGAAATCATTCCCGGCGTCACCGCCACCGCTGCTTGCGCGGCGCTTTTGGGTGCTGAACTGACCTTGCCGGACGTGTCACAAAGCGTGATTCTGACCCGCTACGCCGACAAGACCGCAATGCCGGCCGGTGAAGAGCTCGGTAGTCTGGCGCAGCATGGAGCGACCATGGCAATCCACTTGGGGGTCAATCATCTGGAGAAAATCCTTGCCGAATTACTGCCGCACTACGGCGCCGATTGCCCGATCGCGGTGATTCATCGGGCGACCTGGCCGGATCAGGATTGGGTAGTGGGGACGCTTGAAGACATTGCCGAGAAGGTTCAAGCCAAGGGATTTCGCCGTACGGCGTTGATTCTGGTGGGTCGGGTGTTGGGCAGCGATCACTTCAGTGAGTCGTCGTTGTATCGCGCGGGGCATGCGCATTTGTACAGGCCCTGAGATGATCGTTCCCACGCTCCGCGTGGGAATGCAGCCCGGGACGCTCCGCGTCCCAAGAGCAGACGCAGAGCGTCCGTTGAGGCATTCCCACGCAGAGCGTGGGAACGATCAAAAACCGCCCATAAAAAAACGGTGCTCACGGGGCACCGTTTTTTATGTTTGCAGCGAACACCTTAGTAGTAGGCGTTTTCTTTCTGCGTGTGGTCAGTCACGTCACGAACACCCTTGAGCTCGGGAATGCGCTCAAGCAAGGTGCGCTCAATGCCTTCCTTCAAGGTGACGTCTGCCTGGCCGCAACCCTGGCAACCGCCGCCGAACTTCAGTACGGCAATGCCGTCTTCGACCACATCGATCAGGCTGACCTGACCGCCGTGGCTGGCCAGCCCCGGGTTGATCTCGGTTTGCAGGTAGTAGTTGATGCGCTCGTTGACCGGGCTGTCGGCGTTGACCATCGGGACTTTGGCGTTTGGCGCCTTGATGGTCAGTTGGCCGCCCATGCGGTCGGTGGCGTAGTCGACTACCGCATCGTCCAGAAACGCTTCGCTGAACGAGTCGATGTAAGCGGTGAAGCTTTTGAGCCCCAGCGCCGTGTCTTCAGGTTTTTCTTCGCCCGGCTTGCAGTAGGCAATGCAGGTTTCGGCGTACTGGGTGCCAGGCTGGGTGATAAAGACGCGGATGCCGATACCCGGGGTGTTCTGCTTGGAGAGCAGATCAGCCAGGTAATCATGGGCGGCGTCGGTAATGGTAATAGCGGTCATGGAAACTCCTCGCAGGCTTGGACGCAGTTTACGCCAATCATCGCGCAGCACAAAGTCCCAGTATTTTTGTCGGGAAAGATGCACCTGTCGATGATCCTCTGATCACCGCCGGGATAAACGGTGTTTCAGAGGTTTTCGTAGCGGTTCATGTCCAGCACGCCCTCTTCCACCGGATTGGTGTCATGGATATAGCGGCTCAGATCATGGAAATACTGCCAGAACTGCGGATGGCTGCGGCGAATGCCCCAACGTTCGACGATCTTCTCGAAACTGGCAGCGTCCTTCGCGTTTTCCATCGCGTCGACGAACGCAGGCACTTGGCCGGCCGGGATGTTGAACATGAAGTTGGGGTAGCTGCTGAGCACACCCGGATACATCGTCAACGTGTCGAGCCCCAGCTGATAGCGCAGCGACTCACCGAGCAGGAACGCCACGTTGCTATGAGCCCGGTTGCGCAGCAGGCTGTAGACCTCGCGCTTGCCGCTTGGGGTCTCGATGCGCAGCATCGTGGCTTCCGGCAACAGATCGATGACTTTCAAACCGGCGGCCGGGCGTGACGTCAGTCGGCTCAAGGCCTGTTCAGCGTTCTGCAACGCCTGATCGATGTTCGGTCGCGAGCAATAAGCGCCATCGCAGCGGTTGATCGGGTCTGGTTTGGCGTTGAGCTCGCCGTATCGGGCCAGCAATTGCAGGGCGAAATCGCGTTTCGGATCCTTTTCGTCCAGATTCAACGCCGTCGGCTTATCGTTGTCGATGTACTCGTAATCCAGCCACATCTTGAACTGGCCGCTGTTCTGGTACCAATCGTCGAGAAAGCCGTCCCGTGAGTCGGCCGGCATCAAACGCAGGAAGTTCTGCTCGGCACCGTTGCGGATCAGATCGAAGTACAAGCGGGTCTGAGCCTGATGGGACAGGTTGCCAAACACATCGAAATTGACCGCCAACTGGTAATAAGTGCGTTCCAGCAACGGGTAATCGAACAGCCACATTGTCTGCGGCACGTCACCGATCAGACCCTTGCTCACCGAGGCGCTGTCGAAATGCCGGAAGATGCTCAGCAACGCGTTGTCATTGCCGGCCCACAGAGTCGACCAGCTCGGTGCCGGCAGATCGGCGTAGCTGTCGCGGCGCAGGGCTTCATATTCGTTGCGCTTGTCGCGGTAGTCGTGCCATAGGCTCAGAACACTGCCGACGTCATCGTTCTGCCCTGGCATCGCCAGCAACGGCGTAGCCTGGCCGCGATAGTTCGGATCGGTGATGTAAAGGTCATGCTCCGGGGCCTGGAACAGCGCCCAGAAGTTGTCGCGGATCACGTCGGTGGCGATCTGTCCACGGCAGACCGGGCCACGAATAAAGGTGCGCACGAAGTACTCGGCGTTATCGAGCATGAACTGGTAACGCGCCTGAGCCGGGATGGCCTCAAAGGTCGTGAACGGATTGGCCCGTCGCTCTGGCCCGTAACCCGGCAAAGCGTCGACCTGCCAGTTGCCGCTGTAAAACAGGCTTTTGACCCGCGCCATCTTCGCCGCGCTCAGCGGGTAGGTGATGTGGGTCTTGTGCACGATCACGCCTTGCACCGGCCACAGGCGGTAATAGACCTGAGTGCCCGGATCGTCATTCGGACGGCGGGTATTGATCAAATCAATTGGCTGGCCCGTCGGCGTGCGCGAACGTACCCACTGAAAGAAATGCCCCGGCTCGCCGTCCTTGAAATAGAGGTGCGCAAGGAACCAGTGTTCGAACAACCAGCGCCCCACCAGACTCTCCCGAGCGCCCGGCGCGTTGAGCAGGTTTTCCCATTGCACCACCTGCAAGGCTTCCCTGGCGCTGGGCACCAGACCCTGCTCATCGATTGGCGCACCGGACGTCAGCCAGCGTTGCAGCGTCTGGTATTGCTGATCGGTCAGGCCGGTGACCGCCAGCGGCATGCCCTCCTTCGGATGGGAACCGGCGTAGCCGTCGAACTCCGCCGGCATGGCGCAGATGTTTTCCCGGTTCAGGCCCAAGACGATGTCTTCCGGTAATTTGGCATTGGGTTGCAACGGGGTTTTGTGGCCCAGTTCGAGCATCCGCGCCATCAGCGCCGCCTGGCTGCCTTGAGCGTCGAGCACCGAATAAAAGCCTTTTTGCTGCCAGGCACGTTTGCCGAACGCGTCATAAAACAGCCGGGTCGGTGCTGCGGCCTGACGGCGTTCGCCGTCATAGACCGGCGCTTTGGTCGCGCCCCGGGCCGCCCCTTCGCCACTGCCCAGATTGAGCTGACAGGCGGAGTCGTAACAGGCATGGCAGGCCACGCACTTTTCGGTGAAGATCGGTTGAATGTCGCGGACGTAGGAAATATCCGGACCTTGCGCAGCGGCGCCCCCGCTTAAAAACAGCATCAATAGGCTGGTGACGACGCGATACGACATATCCCTGGTCCTGATCATAAGAAAACGCCGCGATTCTACCGGTCAGGCCCGCGCACCAACATGAACGATATTCATGCAAAACCCGCACATGCTCCAAAAGCGCACAGGTTTGTTATTATCCCGCTCCTTCGTCATGGCCATACCGAGTAGTCCAAATGTCCGATCGCAGCGTTCGCCTTCAAGCTCTCAAGCACGCCCTCAAAGAGCGCATCCTGATTCTCGATGGCGGCATGGGTACGATGATCCAGAGCTACAAGCTCGAGGAGCAGGACTACCGTGGCAAACGCTTCGCCGACTGGCCGAGCGATGTAAAAGGCAACAACGACCTGTTGGTGCTGACCCGCCCGGACGTGATTGGCGCTATTGAAAAAGCCTACCTGGATGCCGGCGCCGACATTCTGGAAACCAACACCTTCAACGCCACCCAGGTGTCCCAGGCTGACTACGGCATGCAAGGCCTGGCGTACGAACTCAACGTAGAAGGCGCACGCCTGGCGCGCAAGGTGGCGGATGCCAAGACCCTGGAAACCCCGGACAAGCCGCGTTTCGTCGCCGGCGTGCTCGGGCCTACAAGTCGCACTTGCTCGCTGTCGCCTGACGTGAACAACCCCGGCTACCGCAACGTGACCTTCGATGAATTGGTGGAAAACTACACCGAGGCCACCAAGGGCCTGATCGAAGGCGGCGCCGACCTGATCCTGATCGAAACCATCTTCGACACCCTAAACGCCAAGGCTGCGATCTTCGCCGTGCAAGGGGTTTACGAAGAGCTGGGCGTCGAGTTGCCGATCATGATCTCCGGCACCATCACCGACGCCTCTGGCCGCACCCTCTCCGGCCAGACCACCGAAGCGTTCTGGAACTCCGTGGCCCACGCCAAGCCGATCTCCGTCGGCCTGAACTGCGCCCTGGGCGCCAGCGAACTGCGCCCGTACCTGGAAGAACTGTCGAACAAGGCCAGTACCTACGTATCGGCGCACCCGAACGCCGGCCTGCCGAACGAGTTCGGTGAGTACGACGAACTGCCATCGGAAACCGCCAAGGTTATCGAAGAATTCGCCCAAAGCGGCTTCCTGAACATTGTCGGTGGCTGCTGCGGTACCACGCCGGGGCACATCGAAGCCATCGCCAAAGCGGTGGCCGGTTATGCGCCGCGCGAGATTCCGGACATTTCCAAGGCCTGCCGCCTGTCGGGCCTGGAGCCGTTCACCATCGATCGCAGCTCCTTGTTCGTCAACGTCGGCGAGCGGACCAACATCACCGGTTCCGCCAAGTTCGCCCGCCTGATCCGTGAAGACAACTACACCGAAGCCCTGGAAGTCGCCCTGCAACAGGTCGAAGCCGGCGCCCAGGTGATCGACATCAACATGGACGAAGGGATGCTCGATTCGAAGAAGGCCATGGTGACCTTCCTCAATCTGATTGCCGGTGAACCGGACATCTCCCGCGTCCCGATCATGATCGACTCTTCCAAGTGGGAAGTGATCGAAGCCGGCCTCAAGTGCATTCAGGGCAAGGGCATCGTCAACTCGATCAGCATGAAAGAAGGCGTCGAGCAATTCATTCATCACGCCAAACTCTGCAAGCGCTACGGCGCCGCAGTCGTGGTGATGGCCTTCGACGAAGCCGGCCAGGCCGACACCGAGGCGCGCAAGAAAGAGATCTGCAAACGCTCCTACGACATCCTGGTCAACGAAGTCGGCTTCCCGCCGGAAGACATCATTTTCGACCCGAACATCTTCGCCGTGGCCACCGGCATCGAAGAACACAACAATTATGCCGTGGACTTCATCAACGCCTGTGCCTACATCCGCGACGAACTGCCATACGCCCTGACTTCCGGCGGCGTGTCGAACGTATCGTTCTCGTTCCGTGGCAACAACCCGGTGCGTGAGGCGATTCACTCGGTGTTCCTGCTGTATGCGATCCGCAACGGCCTGACCATGGGTATCGTCAATGCTGGCCAACTGGAGATCTACGACCAGATCCCGGTGGAACTGCGCGACGCCGTCGAAGACGTGATCCTCAACCGCACCCCGGAAGGCACCGATGCCCTGCTCGCCATCGCCGACAAGTACAAGGGCGACGGCAGCGTCAAGGAAGCCGAGACCGAAGAGTGGCGCAACTGGGACGTCAACAAGCGGCTGGAACATGCGCTGGTCAAGGGCATCACCACCCACATCGTTGAAGACACCGAAGAGTCGCGCTTGTCCTTTGCGCGCCCGATCGAAGTGATCGAAGGCCCGTTGATGGCCGGCATGAACATCGTCGGCGACCTGTTCGGCGCCGGTAAAATGTTCCTGCCGCAAGTGGTCAAATCCGCCCGCGTGATGAAGCAGGCCGTGGCCCACTTGATCCCGTTCATCGAGCTGGAAAAAGGCGACAAACCGGAAGCCAAGGGCAAGATCCTCATGGCTACCGTGAAAGGCGACGTGCATGACATCGGCAAGAACATCGTCGGCGTGGTGCTGGGCTGCAACGGCTACGACATCGTCGACCTCGGCGTGATGGTGCCGGCGGAGAAAATCCTGCAGGTCGCCAAAGAACAGAAATGCGACATCATCGGCCTGTCCGGCTTGATCACGCCTTCGCTGGACGAAATGGTGCATGTGGCCCGCGAGATGCAGCGTCAGGACTTCCATCTGCCATTGATGATCGGTGGCGCGACCACTTCCAAAGCACACACGGCGGTGAAGATCGAGCCCAAGTACAGCAACGACGCGGTGATCTATGTCACCGACGCCTCCCGCGCCGTGGGCGTGGCGACGCAGTTGCTGTCCAAGGAATTGAAGGCCGGTTTTGTCGAGAAGACTCGCCTGGAATACATCGACGTTCGCGAGCGCACCGCCAACCGCAGCGCCCGTACCGAACGCCTGAGCTATCCGGTAGCGATCGCCAAGAAGCCGCAGTTCGACTGGGGCAGCTACGAACCGGTCAAACCGACGTTCACCGGCGCCAAGGTGCTGGACAACATCGACCTGAAGGTGCTGGCCGAATACATTGACTGGACGCCGTTTTTCATCTCCTGGGACTTGGCCGGTAAGTTCCCGCGCATCCTCCAGGACGAAGTGGTCGGTGAAGCCGCCACCGCGCTGTACGCCGATGCACAGGAAATGCTTGCCAAGCTGATCGACGAAAAACTCATCAGCGCTCGTGCGGTGTTCGGTTTCTGGCCGGCCAATCAGGTGCGTGACGATGACATCGAAGTCTACGGCGATGACGGCAAGCCATTGGCCAAGCTGCATCACTTGCGCCAGCAGATCATCAAGACCGACGGCAAACCGAACTTCTCCCTGGCCGACTTCGTTGCGCCCAAGGACAGCGGCGTGACCGACTACGTGGGCGGCTTCATCACCACCGCCGGGATCGGCGCCGAAGAAGTGGCCAAGGCCTATCAGGATGCGGGCGACGACTACAACTCGATCATGGTCAAGGCCTTGGCCGACCGTTTGGCCGAGGCCTGTGCCGAGTGGCTGCACCAACAGGTGCGTAAAGACTACTGGGGCTACGCCAAGGACGAGACGCTGGACAACGAGGCGTTGATCAAAGAGCAATACACCGGCATCCGCCCTGCTCCGGGCTACCCGGCGTGCCCGGATCACACCGAGAAAGCCACACTGTTCAAGCTGCTGGACCCGGAAGCGGAAGAACTCAAGGCCGGCCGCAGCGGCGTGTTCCTCACCGAGCACTACGCCATGTTCCCGGCGGCAGCGGTCAGCGGCTGGTACTTCGCTCACCCGCAGGCGCAGTATTTCGCCGTGGGCAAGATCGACAAGGATCAGGTGCAGAGTTACACCTCACGCAAAGGTCAGGAGTTGAGCGTGACCGAGCGTTGGTTGGCGCCGAACCTGGGTTACGACAACTGAGACACCCTTGAAATCAGGATTCCGGCGCCGGTTAACCCGACGCCGGAAGGCTGATTATCGGCTTGAGGTTCCCGGCAGCGGTGCTGCGCCAGAGGAGCGCTCAATCGCCTCGACCTCTTGTCGAGACAGTTCGATCATCTTTGCGTTACGTGCGGCTGTCAGATCAAACAGCTGCTCCATGAGTTTCGCATCGTCAACATCCATCCCGTCATCCTGTTCCTGCGACAGGTCTGCTTCGTCGAGTGCCCTGAATGCTTGGGGGTATTTTTCCTTGAGATAACTTACCCAGTAATCACGCTGGATAAGGTCCTCAAAAAAAACGTCGCTGTGCTCGGCCTTCATCACTTCGCGGCGGGCTTCGGCCAATTGCCGGGGTGTTACCCGCCCCACAATCTCGTTCATCGCCTTGGGCGTCTGCATCACGCGTTGAGTCCAGTCTTTCAGTTGACGATCGAGCACGCCTGACGTCTGGCTCAAGGCATCGATCGCCTCGAACCGTGCATCTGCCCCCGGCCACTGTTCGAAAAACCGGTTGAACATGCCTTCGAGCGACTCGTTCATCCCCACTGCAAGACGCGACAGCTCACCCTTGCAGTAGTCCCTGACCATTTCCTCCCGATCAACCAGGTGCTCGGGGTGATGGGTGACGTACTCAAACGCCGGTTTGAAGTGTTCACGCGAGAAGTTCGACCAGTCCAGGGACAAGCCGGACCACAGTTTTTCATTCTTCGGGAAAGCCCCGTCGGGCAATGTTCCGATCCCGGTATCTTTGAGGTTCAGACGTTCCAGCATTGGTAAATCAAGCACCCCGACCGGCCATTCACGCAGCGCGCGCGAGGAAATTGCCAATCTGCGCAGATTGCGTAAACGACTGACATCCAGGGCCATCGGCGTGAGATCCGAAAAATAAACACTGAGCTCCTGCAGCGTCGTCAATGCACCCAACCTTGAGGGCATACATTGGCGTCAAGCAGAACGCTTCGGGCTGCAGAATCACTCAGCCCCGGGCAAGCCCGCCGCAGCTTTTCGATGAATCTCGCGCTGCTTTCCTCAGGATCAATGCAACGGGAGGTGAATTCAGCAATGTGCCCGAGGGGTTGGGCGCAATGCGGGAACTTACAGGGCTGAGCCTTTACTCAGACTCATCCCACGAGCGGCACCTATCATCGAACAGGAAATTCAATCCGGGGAAATTTGCCAACAGTGCATTGGCATTGGCATCAGTAATGCACCGCCCACGGATGCTCAGTTCACGCACATGGGAAAAATCCGCCGACAGCAGAGGTATCGGGTCGTCACAGGTCAAATTCAGCGAACTGAAGAAAGGCAATTGCTCTGCCAACGGCGAATTACGCCAGCATTCCTTGAGGTTTCGCGCGACAGCGCTTTTGCCCCGTTGCATAGACTTTGCCGGCCTGCCGGATACAGGTTTTGCCATTGACCCGGTACTGCCCCAAGGCATCCGGCCGGACGTCGGCCGCCAGCACGACATCAAGCTCATAGGCACGCAAATCCGGCTTCCACAGCCGGGTGTCACCATTGGGCAATTTGATTTGCTCCAGGCGCTCGACCACAGGCTCGGGTTTCACCGCTGCCAATTTACCCAAGCCCTTGCCTGCGCCGGCCATCATGGTGATCAGCGCAAGATTTTCCGCCACGTCGATCAGGTGCGCCTTGGCGGCGTTGCGATCACCTTCACTCCATTCGATCGCGCCCTCGAAAGACTCATACAGCAATTGACCCGCCATCACCGTCAGCATGATTTCGCCCAGTACCGGCACGAACATCGACACCAGGTTCAACCCCAGCATGCCGACTTCCAGCAGATGATTGAGCTTTTCCGCACGTACCCTGGCATCGACGTCAGCCGTGGGAACCGCATGGCTACGCGCATCGGCAATGACTTTTGCCCCGTTTTGTTCGTAAAGATACGTCCATGGATCGGTGTTGGCAGACCAGATTCCTGCCATGCCGACACGATTGATTTCGCTGGGCTTGAGATAGGGATCCTCCACCGGTTCCCGTTTGCCCTGATGCTCAGGGGGCAGTTCCTTGACTCTGACGACGTCAGAAAACGGAGGAATGTACTGAACAACCTTGAACCAGATGGAATGTAACGGATCCGTGGGTGAACCCACCGCTTTACGAGTGAACTGGCTGAAGTAATAAGGGTGTTCGGCATAAGCCACGAACTGGCTGAAAAAGCGCTGGTGCGCCGTCGGCCCTCCATTATCGGCTGACGTTGTATCCCGAGTGGTGAACTGCCGCTTGAACTCTTCGCGCCACTGCGCGGAGGTGTAGCGCTTGAGCGGATGCTGCGGGTCATGAGGTACATAAACAATCAACTCATCGGTATAGCGGTACTGTTCGCAAATGGCGAACACGACGCAACCGGTCATCCTGCGCTTCATCAGGCTCAAGTCACGAAACCAGACTGGCTTGCCACCCAGCCGGGGATGGACTTCACCATCAATGACCGAAAGGATCATCCTGTAGTCTGCGGGCTCGATATCCTTTTTCAGCAACGCCAGTTCCGCAGCCGCCCTCATTGCGGTCTTCTGACTGTCGATGAATTGCTGGCGTAGCGTCGCTTCAAGCTGCGCCTCGGCAGGCTGGAAAAACGCCTTCACATAGGTTTGATACTGCGCGCCGATATCCAGCGTGCGGCACAGGGACAGGAACTGCCTGATCGTGAGGTTAATGCTGGCAACTGGAATGTGCCAGGGGTCGACGTTTCTACAATAAAAGCGGATTTTTCATGAAAGGCGCCCTTTTCGCACTCGGACGCTTCGAAGTTATGCAGTGCTGCCTGCAGCAATGAAAGTTTCATCACCTCGAATGTTGAGACTTCTACTTCCAGCACACCCATTGCCAGCGGCCGCCGCAGACACACCAGGGTCTTGTCGACATCTGCGTCAACCCCAAACCGGTCTTTCAGGGCCTTGACCAGTAAGGGCCTGGCGAACGTGTCGATGTCTTGAAGAGTCGACAGGGTCTTGTCCAGCCGGGTCTGCGAAACAAGGCTGGCGCTGAAGCGCTCTCTCAACACATTCTGTTGCTGGATGGATGCGCGCTGATACCAGCCTGGCAATTGCGAGCCGGCCTCCTTCAATGCAACGCGTCGTTCCGGCGTTGCATTGATCAACCAGTCGGGAGTCTTGCGTTGAAGAAGCTCACTGTGGATGCTGCTTTTTCCTGACACCCACGGCTTCAATGCGGCAGCGTTATCGTTTGAAATGGACATAGTGTTTTCCTGACAAATGGAGCGTCAGGACATCACGTCAGGAAGGCGAATCTGCGGTACATAGTTATTGCCAACGGTGGACTGGTTACAAACTGCTTCAATCGCAACCTGGCCGCTCACGGCATCGACGCCGGGATTGGCTATGCTCTGGGAACCTACATACAGGCGAGGGATTTATGGACGATCCAGTCGACAACAACAAACCGCCGACCTTCTGGCAGATGCTGCACAGCGTGCTGGCGGCCGCGTTCGGGGTGCAGAGCGGGAAGAATCGGGCCCGGGATTTCACCCACGGCAAACCGAGTAATTTCGTGATTCTGGGGATTCTGTTCACGGCAGTGTTCGCGTTGACACTGTTTGGCATCGTCAAACTGGTGGTGTACCTGGCGGGTATCTGAACCGGCTCAGTGCATCAGGGCTTGCAGGCTGAACGGGTAGCGATACGACGTCGGTCGCCCCTTGGCCGAGAGTTTCTGGAAGTCCACCGCGTAATCCTGAGTGGTGCTCAAAGCCAGCAATCGCTTGGCTTGTGCGTGATCGATCAGCTGCAACAACGGAATCTGCCGGTCGCGCCCACCGTACTGGCTGACATCCACCCCCTGATCGTAGTCATGCAGTTGCACCAGCGCCCAACCACCCAGAGTGAAGTGCCCGCCCAACAGCACACTCAACCGCCCTTCCAACAGCGCCTCTAACGCGGCCGGTGAATTGTTGATGGCGCTGAACAGCGCGTCCTTACCGGGCTGGCCTCCGGTTTCGGCGTAAGCCTGCATGGCGCCAAAGGCCATTTCATCGTTGGCCGACCAGACCAGCGAGGTTTGCGGATAACGCTTGAACAATAACCTGGCCTGTTCATAGGCGCGCTCACGGGTCCAGCTGCCATAGACCAACTGGCGCAACCGCACTTCAGGGTGTTCGGCCAATGCCCGCATCATGCCCTTCTCACGCTGTTGCGCGGCTGGCGTGATCTTCAGGCCGGAAAAGGCCACCAGATCGATGACCTGACCGGGCGCGACCGGGCGATGCAGGCGAATCAGCTCCTTGAGCATCAAGTAGCCGCCCTCCTCATTGTTGGGCACCAGGCTGCCCAACCAGTCGGGATACTTGTCCGGCTGAGCGCCGAGCAGACGCATCTGATCTGCGGTCAGGCCGTTGTTGACCAAAAACAGCTTCACACCACTGCCTTGAGCCAGACGCAGGATCTCGGGCGCAACGTACAGTTCGTTGACGAATACCAGGTAGTCCGGTCGATTCGGCCCTTGCAGGACTTCGCGCGCCTGCTTGAGCGTGGTTTCAGCGTTTCGCTCGGAATACTGGATGTGCAAATCCATGCCCAGGTCCTTGGCCGCGGCCTGCATGAACTGCGAGTAACTGACCCAGAACGTCTCTTGGGTGGTCCCTGGATTGAGGAACACTACGGACGCCGCCTGGACACACGGTCCCCAGACCGTACCCAGCGCCAGCACTACACCACAGAAGAACTTCAACATTGAATCGTCCGAGCCACCAAAATCCGCTGCGCATTATAGCCAGCGAAGTCCCTCTGGAATGGCGCTTATTCCGATTTCTGTCCGACAACCGTCGGCATTGGGCCCGGACGGGGTCGTTTATTGATGGCTGACCCAGAATACCGCTGTGCCCACGACCAGGATGATCAGGAACAAAATCGCCCAGGCATCGACCGTGCTATCGCTTTTACTTGCTTTGGTTGGGTTGCTCATTGCATCGCCTCTTGTCGGTTTTATCGGTGATTGCATAAAGACTCGAGCACAGTTAAGACGATGATTGCCCGCACCACAAATGGGGGTTTTATCTCCATGAGTTTCATTAGTCGTTTTGGTTCTTTACATATACTCAAACATCACTTTTGCGCATAACTGCAAACTGGTATCTTGCGTCCGCTCCGTTGGGAGTGCGCGGCCGTGCGCGCAGAATTGCCGAGGCAGCATCGGAGACTTCAGCAAGCGAAAAACGCAACTGGATCCGACCGGCCCAAGCCTGAGAACAGGACTTATATGTACGTATACGACGAGTACGATCAGCGGATCATCGAGGACCGCGTCAAGCAGTTCCGTGATCAGACCCGACGCTATCTGGCAGGCGAACTGAGCGAAGAAGAATTCCGCCCCCTGCGCCTGCAAAATGGCCTTTATATCCAGCGCTTCGCGCCAATGCTGCGGGTGGCGGTGCCTTATGGCCAACTGACTTCGCGCCAGACGCGAATGATGGCCAAAGTTGCCCGCGACTATGACAAGGGTTACGCCCACATCAGTACGCGGCAGAACGTGCAGTTCAACTGGCCGGCCCTGGAAGACATCCCGGACATCCTGGCTGAACTGGCGACCGTGCAGATGCATGCGATCCAGACCAGCGGCAACTGCCTGCGCAACGTCACCACCGACCAGTTCGCCGGTGTCGCGGCCGATGAGTTGATCGACCCGCGTCCATGGTGCGAAATCGTCCGTCAGTGGACCACGTTCCACCCGGAATTCGCTTATTTGCCGCGCAAATTCAAAATCGCCATCAACGGTTCGACATCCGACCGTGCGGCCATCGAAGTCCATGACATCGGCCTTGAGCCGGTGCACAACGCCGCGGGCGAACTGGGTTTCCGTGTGCTGGTTGGTGGCGGCCTGGGCCGTACACCGGTGGTGGGCGCGTTCATCAACGAATTCCTGCCATGGCAGGACCTGTTGAGCTACCTCGACGCCATCCTGCGGGTCTACAACCGCTACGGTCGTCGCGACAACAAGTACAAGGCGCGGATCAAGATTCTGGTCAAGGCCCTGACGCCTGAAGTGTTCGCGCAGAAAGTCGACGCGGAAATGGAACACCTTCGCGGTGGCCAGACCACGCTGACCGACGCCGAAGTGCATCGCGTGGCCAAACACTTCGTCGATCCGGACTACAAGGCTCTGGACAACCGGACAGCCGAACTGGCCGAGCTCGACAAGCAGCACCCGGGCTTCGCCCGCTGGCGCACCCGCAACACCCTCGCGCACAAAAAGCCGGGTTATGTGGCCGTGACGCTGTCCCTGAAGCCGACTGGCGTTGCGCCGGGCGACATCACCGACAAGCAGCTCGATGCCGTGGCCGACCTCGCCGATCGTTACAGCTTCGGTCAGCTGCGCACCTCACACGAGCAGAACATTATTCTGGCCGATGTCGAGCAGAGCCAGTTGTTCACCCTGTGGGGCGAGTTGCGCGAGCAAGGTTTTGCCACGCCGAACATCGGTTTGCTGACTGACATCATCTGCTGCCCGGGCGGCGACTTCTGCTCCCTGGCCAACGCCAAATCGATCCCGATCGCCGAGTCGATCCAGCGCCGTTTCGACGACCTGGACTACCTGTTCGACATTGGCGAGCTGGATCTGAACATCTCTGGCTGCATGAACGCCTGTGGTCACCACCACGTCGGCCACATCGGCATTCTCGGGGTGGACAAGAAAGGCGAAGAGTTCTACCAGGTGTCCCTGGGCGGCAGCGCCAGCCGCGATGCGAGCCTGGGCAAGATCCTCGGCCCGTCTTTCGCACAGGAAGCCATGCCTGATGTGATCGAGAAGCTGATCGACGTGTACATCGAACAACGTACCGAAGATGAGCGCTTCATCGACACCTATCAGCGTATCGGCATCGACCTCTTCAAGGAGCGCGTCTATGCAGCGAATCATTAAGAACAACGAAGTCGTCGACGAAACCTGGCACCTGCTGCCCAAGGACTTCAACATCGACGAGATCACCAACTGCGACGACTACATCGTCCCGCTGCAGTTGTGGCGCGAACACAGCCGTATGCTCCTGGCTCGCGACGGCGGCCTGGGCATTTGGCTGGATGCCGATGAAGAAGCCGAAGAAATCGGTGACGACGTGGATCAGTTCAAGGTCATCGCCTTGAACTTCCCGGCCTTCACCGATGGTCGCAACTACTCCAATGCTCGCCTGCTGCGTGACCGTTATGGTTTCAAAGGCGAACTGCGGGCAATTGGTGATGTGCTGCGCGATCAATTGTTCTACATGCACCGCTGCGGTTTCGATGCGTTCGCGATCCGTGCCGATAAAGACCCGTACGAAGCCCTTGAAGGTCTCAAGGACTTCTCGGTGACCTATCAGGCCGCCACCGACGAACCGCTGCCGCTGTTCCGTCGCCGTTGACAACATGAAGCCCTGAACCCACTCGGGATCAGGGCTTTATCGTCTCGCTGTGCTACCCCAAAACTGCTATCGTCACAGCGGAATCGGTTTCCTCAAAGCCACCCAGTCCCGGTACAGCTGCGCACGGGTTTCCAGTGCCGTGAACACCGCAATCGGGTTCTCGAAAGTGCTCACCGGCATCGGTGAATTCCGGGTCAATCGCCCCCACAATTCATCCGAAGCATCGGCGTTGGTCAACAGACGCCAGACTCGGGCCTGAAGATCCAGATAATTGACCCGGAAATCCGCGGTAAGCGTCAATGTTTTCATGGCCCCTAAAAACCGCCCGCCGCCCTGCCTGAGTGCCAGACGCTGCCAGACCCCAAGCCGGGCGCTTCCCTGCGTGACTTCAACTCCGTTCAACCAGGCCGCCGGATCCAAATAGTCAGGTCCTGGCGCACTTAGCCACAAGTTAATACCCGTTTGCTCTCGATGCGTGACCAGCCGCTGCAGGGTGTCCTCATCGGTCAGCGGGTTGTTCCACAGCAGTACCCGGTCCCTCGAGATGGCCTGATCGAATATCGCCTGCGGAACGCGATGAATCTGGTTATTCCTCAAATCCAGCAGCGTCATGTAGGGCTGATTCATCACACCAACCGGGCACGTAGAGATTCCCGTATCGTTGAGCCTTAACGTTCGCAACTCGTTCATCCCCAGCACTAAGGGAGGCACACCCAACGGGTTATAGCTCAGATCCAGCGCTTGCAGGTTAACCAGTTGACTTAACTGCGCGGCGGTATCTTCCCGAAAAGTCAGCTGCGTTGCCCGTAGATTCAGCGATTCGAGGTGCTGCAATTGGGGGATCACAGACGGTAATACACTTTCCAGTTGCCCGTTGATATTGGCCAATCGCAGATCGGTCTCTTCCAGATTCAAGGTACGTAAATCGGGAAAACATTGCAGAAAACCATCGAGGGTTTCTCGTTCGACTAAATGGAAGTTGTTCAGCTTCAGCTCGACCACATCATTGAATCGGGCGTTGAGCGCCGGCAGTCGATGAAAGTCTTCGTAGCCCATATTTATCGTAAAGCCGACAACATGATCTCCCGAGTAGTGGCTGTTTTGCTGCGGCGTCCGCTTTTGCAAGATAGCAATCAGTTCATCACCCAGCTCGCCTCTGGCTTCGCGTTCATACGTCATCGTATCCTGCAGTAGTTCTGCATTGCGTAATCCGATTTGCAGGTGAGTGAGTCCCTCCGTTCCGGGATCACCCATTTGCAGGAAGTCGACGTCCATATCGTCGATGTCTACCGCCACTTGATCGAACCATGTTTCCAGATCCACGTGCAGTTGCTGCAATAGCAGTTTCTGCTCGTCAAGGTACGCCTGAGCCCTGCTCCCCAGCCGCTGCATCATTTGATTGGCATCGGCGTCGGAAAACTCGGGATAAAACTCTTTGTACTGCAACCTGAGCGTATCCTGCGCCAACGTCACAGCCTGCAATGAGCCAAAGCTGCCACCTTTCAATCCCTGTCCCTCGAAAGGCAGCCCTGAGTCCATTCTATGCAGTCCGAGGACAAGTTCGGTACGAGGCAACGCATGGTTGCTGATTTTGAGTTTTAGCTCGGCGCCCGGGTCCGGGGACAACAGTTGCAACACCGAACGCTCATCTTCGGACAGCACGCCAACCAGCGCCTCATACACATTCGTGGGCGCATTGGACAGGCCATGATGCTGGTAGCGGGCTCCCACTTTGATCAGACGTCGACACTCGGGCGCATCAAGTGGACCGCTACGATCCAGGACACGACCTGTGATGGAACCATCAAGCACTTCGACTCGCAGCCCCTTTGGCCACCCGGGCATATTTTTCAGTGAATGCAAGGCCAGCGTGTCTGACTCGGAACTCACCACTGACCTTAGAAAGAGCCCTTCATAAGCCCGATTGAGGCGCACATGCTGCTGGTATTGGCGCGCCTTGCTGTCCAGCTGTTTGAATAATTGCCTGGCTTCGGCGAGTTCCGGGGCTGCCGTGAAGTCGACGCCGTAACGATCGAGCATTTGCTCCACGGCGGCTCTGGGCAGATTGGGATACTGCCGTTGAAACAACCGGACCCATTGGTGTTCGGTCTGTTGCAACGTCTGATACCGACGGTTGAACAACTCGGCGGGAACGGTAGATGGATCAGCCAGCGCGGCGACCTCTTGATCGATCCTGAAGCGGTCGATGGTGTCGGCCAGCAAAGGCGTTGGCGTTCGCCCTGCCTGCATCAGACGCAGCATGTCGTCATCGACCGCGCTGACCTTGCCGATCTGTGCCAGCACCTCATCACTGAAAGTCCCTACAGGCGCACCGACGCCACGCAAAAGGTCAACACGGGTCGGCAACGGCAGGATTGGTGATTCGATCACAGCTGATTCGGAAATAGCCCTGGAACCGGACTGCGCCAACGGTTCTGCTCCGCCGTGCTCTGTCCTGACCAGCGTAGCCACATCCGCCCCTTCGCGGCTAAGCGAGGCGACGCCTGCGGCCAACGGCAGCGCATTGAGCAAGCCAAACACTGTACGGGTGAGCCCCTGAGAACGGTCACTGGCCGTCTTGCCACTAATAACCTGACCCAGGCCAAAACCGGCATCGATAAGTCCGGCCAGGGCCAACAACCCCTCGCCTCCCGGTACAAATAACGCTAAGGGACCGAAACGGTTCACCCACTGCACAATCGGCTCGACGACAGCACTCAAATTGTCGCGATTGACCTGAGCATCGTCGCGAATGGTTTGCTTACTCGCTATGGCCGCCTGCTTCATGCTGAGTACCAATTGCGCAAACGGATCAGTGTTCGAGGAAACAAGGTCGACGCCGATGTAGTCGGCCGGGTCCCAATAACCATCGTTATTGAAGAAACCCGCCTCCTTGGTCAAGTGATGCTGTCGCGGAAAAATCGCCATGCCATCGAGCGCTGTGAGCACTCCGGCATGAAACGTACCGTCCTCGCGATCCTCGTCGGCGAAGTGCGCGGCCAGTGCCTGCTTCGTTTCAGTAGCCTTGCCCTGTTCGACTAGCCATTGACGCAGCTGCCCCCTGTCGGCAAATTCATGAAGGGGGGAAGAGTTGCCGGAGATATACAACAGCACTCGGTCGCTGGATCGGTCTCGGTAGCACCAGATATCCCTCGCCGTGTATCGATAGAGCTTCAAACGGCTAGCCTCGACGCTTGCTGACAGTTGCGTCGGCGCTTGCAATTGTCCGATCGTCAGTCCTTCCCATGCTTGATCGGGCGGCAGCCCCGCCGCCCGCATGGCCAGTTCCAAGCCTTTTTTTGACAGGCAGTATTCATGATGCTGCAGCCACGCTGTCATGACAAAAGCGGCCTTGACCGACGTTCTCAATGCGTACGGTCTGGACGCAACCAGTATCTCGTCCGACGGCCAGACCCCGTTCAAATAGTTTTCATACAAATACTTCAAATCCAGTTCCCAGACCCATTTTTTGAAATCGGCCGGCCGCAACTTGATCTGTGTATCGGGTCCATACGTTTGCGGTTGTGTCTGGCGATATACACCTTCGTAAGTACTGTGATTGCCGCTACCGTGATCAGCGAATTCGTCGACGTTTCGACAAGACGAATCACTGGCCCGATATCTGGCGGCGTATACAAACCAAAAACGGTTTCACCAAAACGTCCGTCGCCGACGGTCTGGTAGTTGGAAAGCAGCGTTTGCACCAGTGTGCGCGAACTTCCCACTTGCCCTTGATGAATGTCGTTCTGGGCAGGATGGCCCTTGTAGTCGTAATCGAGGGTCACCAGCAAGGCGGTCTGCGGATCGATGCCCGCCCCCCACTTTTCCTTGATCAACTGTTCGCCAAACTGGCTTGGGGTTTGCGGAAGTGCGGTGTCCACCGCCGCTTTCAGCTCATCGCGCATTCGTAGAGGTGATACAGGGTGCGGAGCAGAAACTTGATCGTGAGAAAACGTGTTCATGGCGCATTCCTTTGCGGTCAATTCGGGAGACCACCACCTTATCCAATCTGGCTTCTCTGCAACGTCGGAGTGATCGACAGCAATGTTAGGAAAGTTCGCTGCTACCGGATGAAAAGCGATCCTGAAAGCAAAAAAAAACCGTGGAAGCTGTCCACGGTTTTTCATTTGTCATGACGGTGTTTCTTCGAAAGTTACCAGAAACGCTGCTGGGTCAAGCGGCTCCACCAGTTCAGCAATACGCGATCAACCGAACCGCTGGCCGCGATACCGATGCGTTCCTGCAGGCTTTTGCGTTCGGCGTAATGCAAGTGATAGAGCTCGGACTGCTTGGCTCGTTCGGCAAGGTATTCATCGCTGGTCTTGAGTTCATCCACCAGTTGCTTATCCAGGGCCGAGACGCCCAGCCAGATTTCCCCGGTGGCCACTTCGTCGATGGCCAGTTGCGGGCGATAGCGGGACACGAAGTTCTTGAACAGCTGATGAGTGATGTCCAGGTCTTCCTGGAATTTCTCCCGGCCCTTCTCGGTATTTTCGCCAAATACCGTCAGGGTGCGCTTGTACTCACCGGCCGTCAGGACTTCGAAGTCGATGTCGTGCTTTTTCAACAGGCGATTGACGTTGGGCAACTGCGCCACCACGCCGATCGAGCCGAGGATCGCGAACGGCGCGCTGATAATCTTCTCGCCAATGCACGCCATCATGTAGCCGCCGCTGGCCGCGACCTTGTCGATACACACGGTCAACGGCACGCCGGCGTCACGAATCCGCGCCAGTTGCGAAGATGCCAGGCCATAGCTGTGGACCATGCCGCCGCCGCTTTCCAGGCGCAGCACCACCTCATCCTTTGGTGTGGCGAGGGTCAAGAGCGCGGTGATTTCGTGGCGCAGGCTCTCAGTGGCCGACGCCTTGATATCACCGTCGAAATCCAGCACGAACACCCGTGGTTTTGCCTCGGGTTTCTTCTTTTGCTTTTTCTCGGTTTTAGCCTGGGACTTGCGCAGGGCCTTGAGCTGGTCCTTGTCGAGCAAGGTTTGCTCCAGGCGTTCGCGCAGCCCTTTGTAAAAATCATTGAGTTTGCTGACTTGCAGCTGGCCCGGCGATTTGCGCCGACCTTTGCTGCGCAACGCCGCAAAACTGGCCAGGACCACCAGAATGGCGATCACCAAGGTGACGGTCTTGGCCAGAAAAATGGCGTACTCGGACAAAAGCTCCACAGGGACTCCTTCAATCAAAGCGCGGGTTGAACACACGCGGGATACCTCCAGCATACCCATGCGCCGGCCAGACGACCAGCCGTGACACCTCTGGCAACAGGCTTGTAACGGGCATTTCAAACAAGCGTATGTTTTTTCATTGACAGCTCACTGTCATCCTCATAACCTCGCCAAACCTTCAACGTACCGGGATGACGCGGACGTGGGCAGCATCTACTTGATTCGACATGGCCAGGCCTCCTTCGGTGCAGACGACTATGACGTTCTGTCGCCGACCGGAATTCGCCAGGCAGAACTCCTCGGCCAGCACCTGGCCGAACTCGGTGTCAGCTTCGATCGCTGCCTGTCGGGCGACCTGCGCCGCCAGCAACACACCGCCAACAGCGCGCTGGAACAATTCGCCGCCGTCGGGGTGCCGGTGCCGGTGCTGGAAATCGATTCCGCCTTCAACGAATTCGACGCCGACGCAGTGATCCGTGCCCTGCTGCCGGCCATGTTGGAGGACGAACCCCAAGCGCTGGATATCCTGCGCAACGCCGCACAAAACCGTGCTGAATTCCAACGCATCTTCGCCCTGATCATCGAACGCTGGCTCGCCGGCACTTACGATACACCAGGCCTGGAAAGCTGGCTGGGCTTCGTCGAACGCGTGCAGGCTGGTCTGCATCGATTGCTCGAACACGCCGACAACACGCAGAAAATTGCCGTGTTCACTTCCGGCGGCACCATCACCGCCCTGCTCCACCTCATTACGCAAATGCCCGCAAAGCAGGCCTTTGAACTGAACTGGCAAATCGTCAACACCTCGCTCAACCTGCTCAAGTTTCGCGGTCGCGAGGTGGCCCTGGCTTCCTTCAACAGTCATGCACACCTGCAACTGCTGAAGACCCCGGAACTCATCACGTTTCGCTGAGTCCGGATTATTGTGACCCTGGCTGTAATCACCCAGCTCTAATTACCCAAGAAAGGATCGAACCATGACCTCCGTAGCTGATGCCGTACAAGCAATGAAAGCCAAGTTCAACCCAGCCGCTGCTGCCGGTCTGGACCTGGTCTTCGGTTTCCGCATCGACGACACCAAGAACTTCTCGCTGATCGTCAAAGACAGCACCTGCGAACTGCAAGAAGGCGAGAACCCGGATGCCCAGGTCACGCTGGTAATGGACGGTGAAACCCTGCAAGGTATCGTTGACGGTTCGACCGACGGCATGCAAGCGTTCATGGGCGGCAAACTGCGCGCTGAAGGCGACATGATGCTGGCCATGAAACTGTCCGAGCTGTTCCCGGGCTAAGCACGCCGCTCCCGTCGTTCGGGAGCACGTCTGGCTGCAAACGAATCCCGCCCCTCTTGGCGGGATTCGTTTTTTTTCGCCCTCCGAAAACGGCTATCTGCGGATTTGCCGACTATATTCCTTCTGGCCGCATGCGTCAGACATCGGCTGTTTGCCCTCACTTCTTTTGTGAAGACCTTAGTGGAGAGCGCTGCCATGAGCCCACCTGACGAGCCCAACGACTTCAATCGTCGCCGTGTACTGCAAGGCCTCTCGGCAGGCGCCGTCGGTGCCTGGGTCAGCCCACTATTCGCAGGGAGTAAAACCATGCCCGATGCCCCGGCCGATCTGATTCTTTACAACGGACGCCTGCACACCGTCGACCGCAAGAAACCCCAAGCGAGTGCCGTCGCGATCAAGGACGGACGCTTCGTGGTGGTCGGCAGCGACGCCCAGGCCATGGCGCTGCAAGGTCCCGGCACTCAGATCATCGACCTGCACGGGCGCACGGTGATTCCCGGTCTCAACGACTCCCACCTGCACTTGATTCGTGGTGGCCTGAACTACAACCTCGAACTGCGCTGGGAAGGCGTGCCATCCCTGGCCGATGCCTTGCGCATGCTCAAGGAACAGGCCGATCGCACGCCCACACCGCAATGGGTGCGGGTAGTCGGTGGCTGGAACGAATTCCAATTTGCAGAGAAGCGTCTGCCGACAATTGAAGAACTAAACAAGGCTGCGCCGGACACCCCGGTGTTCGTCCTTCACCTCTATGACCGCGCACTGCTCAACCGTGCAGCGCTGAAAGTGGTCGGTTATACCCGCGACACGCCGAACCCGCCGGGCGGCGAAATCCAGCGCGATGCCAATGGCGATCCAACCGGCATGCTGATCGCCCGCCCCAACGCAATGATCCTTTACTCGACCCTGGCCAAGGGGCCGAAGTTGCCGTTGGAATACCAGGTCAACTCGACCCGCCAGTTCATGCGCGAACTCAATCGACTTGGCGTCACCAGCGCCATCGATGCCGGCGGCGGTTATCAGAATTACCCGGACGACTATCAGGTCATCCAGCAATTGGCCAAAGACCAACAGCTCACAGTGCGCATCGCCTACAACCTGTTCACTCAAAAACCCAAGGAAGAGCTGACCGATTTCAGAAACTGGACCAGCACCTCCCATTACGGCCAGGGCGATGACTTCCTGCGGCACAACGGCGCCGGGGAAATGCTGGTGTTCTCCGCAGCGGATTTCGAAGACTTCCTCGAACCTCGCCCCGACCTGCCGCAAACCATGGAGCAGGAGCTGGAGCCGGTGGTGCGGCATCTGGTGGAACAGCGCTGGCCCTTTCGCCTGCACGCCACCTACAACGAATCCATCAGCCGCATGCTCGACGTGTTCGAGAAGGTCAACCGGGAAATGCCGTTCGACGGCTTGCCGTGGTTCTTCGATCATGCTGAAACCATCAGCCCACGGAACATCGAACGGGTCAAAGCCCTCGGTGGCGGCATTGCCATCCAGGATCGCATGGCGTTTCAGGGCGAATATTTCGTCGACCGTTACGGCGCGAAGGCAGCCGAAGCGACCCCACCGATCGCGCGCATGCTCGCCGAGGGCGTGCCGGTGGGCGCCGGGACTGATGCCACGCGTGTGTCCAGCTACAACCCCTGGACCTCGATGTACTGGCTGGTCAGCGGCCGCACCGTCGGCGGGCTGGCGCTGTATCCGCAAGGCTTGAGCCGCGATACCGCACTGGAACTCTTTACCCACGGCAGCGCCTGGTTTTCCTCCGAACAAGGCAAGAAAGGCCAGATCAAGGTCGGGCAACTGGCGGATCTGATTGCGCTGTCGGCGGACTACTTCCACATCGAAGACGAAGCCATCAAATGGATTGAGTCGGTGCTGACCATTGTCGACGGCAAGATCGTCTACGGCAGCGTCGAGTTCGAAAAACTGGGACCACCGCCTATCCCGGTGGTGCCTGAGTGGTCGCCGGTGGTGAATGTACCGGGACACTGGAAACCACTGGCGCCACTGACCGCGCAAGTGCACCAGTGCGTGGGCGCTTGCGCGGTGCATGCCCACAGCCATGAACGGGCGCGGCTGTCGTCAGCGCCGGTCAGTGACTTTCAAGGGTTCTGGGGGGCGTTTGGCTGTTCGTGTTTTGCGTTTTGAGAAATATTTCCAAACACCATCCATCTAATGTGGGATCGCCGCACCGGCTCCCACATTAAATCCGAAGTATTAGGGCAGGCAGTGAAACCTGTGGCGAGGGAGAAAGCTCCCTCGCCACAGACGGTATCCGCTGGCAGCAGCTGCTCTTACAATGCCCGCACCTCCCGCATCGGCCTGCCCATGGACATCGACCTCGCCCGCACCTTTCTGGAAATCGTCCGCCACGGCAGCCTGGCCGCAGCGGCTGAAAAGCTGTACGTCACTCAGACGGCGATCACCGCCCGGGTGCAAAAGCTCGAAAGTCAGCTGGGCAGCACGCTGTTCGTGCGTAACCGCGCCGGTGCGCGCCTGACGCCGAACGGTGAGGCCTTTGTGGTTTACGCCAATCAACTGGTGCAGACCTGGGAAGCGGCGCGCCGGGACTTGCCGCTGCCCGAGGGCTATCGCGACGTGCTGCACATCGGTGGCGAGGTCAGCCTGTGTAACCCGTTGATGCTCAGCTGGGCTGGCGAGTTGCGCGAGAAAATTCCCAGCCACGCCCTGCGCATGGAAATCCGCGATGGCGAAAACCTGCTGCGTCAATTGGAGCTGGGGGTGCTGGATGCGGCGTTGGTCTATCAGCCCGAGTACTGGCCACGCCTGCAAGTCGAGCAAGTGCTGGAAGAAAAACTCATTCTGGTACGCCTGGCTGGACGGCCCGATCCTTACGTGTATATCGACTGGGGCCCGGATTTCCGTCGTCAGCACGATGCCGCGCTGCCGGAAAAAGCCAAGGCGGCCTTGAGCTTCAACCTCGGACCGCTGGCCCTGCAATACATCCTGGAAAACGGCGGCAGCGGTTATTTCCGTACCCGCGTGGTCCAGAGCTATCTGGAAAGCGGCGTGCTGGAGCCAGTGCCCAAAGCCCCGGAGTTCAGCTATCCGACTTACCTGGTTTACTCCCGGGACCGCGACTCGGCGACCCTACAACGAGCCTTCGATTTGTTGCGCGAAGTGATCAAGACGGATGACGACTGGTCGCAACGCTGGGACCCCTTGACCTGACGCCAGGCGTCTTGCACCGGAGCATGGCGCATGTGTCCTCAAGGTTGGGCCAGCCTCTGCGGCGGGATCGGCTAATCTGCTGGTTATAACAATAACCACAGGTGAACGCAGTGAGGCAGACCACCGAAGCATTCCGCGCGCACTACCGTGCCGACATTCATCCACTCTACAACCCCTGGCTGCATGGCGCCTTTGTGTTGCTGTTCGGGTTGCTGGCCATCGGCGCGTTCTGGAGCACCGTGCATCAGGTACACCCCCTGGAATGGCTGGCGGTGCCGCTGACCCTGTTGTTTTTCAACTTCGGTGTCTATGTCGTGCATCGGCATCTGGGACACCACAAAAAGCACCTGGCGCGAATGTTCTACGCCCGTCACGCCGGCGACCATCACAGCTTTTTCACCCCCGGCCACATGACCTATGACAACGCGCGCGACTGGCGAGTGATTCTGTTTCCGGCCTGGCTGATTGTGTTGCACACCCTTGTCATCACCGCGCCAGCCTGGTGGTTGCTGGCTCAGCTCAATGGCAACGTCGCGGGGCTGTTCGGCGGCTGCATGGTCCTCGGTTACCTGACCTATGAAGTGTTCCATGCCTGCGAACATCTGCCACCCGGCAACCCGCTGACACGTTTGCCGTGGATTCGCCAGATGCGCCGTCTGCATGAACTGCACCATCGCCGTGAGCTGATGCAGGAGCGCAATTTCAATATCGTGTTTCCACTGATGGATTACCTGTTTGGCACCTTGTACTGGGAACCGGAACAAGCGCCTCCCCACCTGACGAGAACGCCCACCCGCCTGCAGCACGTGATCGATATCGCTGGAAATCCGCTCGCCATACTCGCCTACGCCAGCACGGCGACACGTTGGCCGGAGTGGCATCCGTCCTCCCTCAAGGTCGATGGCCAGACTGGCCCGCTGTATGCCGGGGCGCGGTTCGAGGAAGACATTCGGGCCGGCGGACGTGAAGGGCATTTGCGCTGGGAGGTCGATGAATACCTGCCCGGTCGCCGCTGGAGCGCTCGCGCCCGGAGCGATCATGGATTGTCGTTGAGGGTGACTTACGAGTGCGAGGCTGAGGGCGACGGCACGCGGTTTGTCCGCACCCTGGAATATGGCTTTAGCGGTGTGGTGATGCGCATTGCCAATCGACTGCTGCTCAAGCGGCGCATTGAGCGCGAATCGGCGCAATCGATGCTGGCGTTACGCGAGATGGCGCAAAAACATCTGGCCTCGACAGGAGTCACCGCGTGAAAAGAGCCCTCAAATTTCGCCATTTGTTGTTGCTGTTGATCATTGTGATTGGCGGCTTCCTGTTGTTATTACCCACCAAAGTCCAGCCGATCGCCTGGACACCGTCACCGGCGCCCTCCCTCATCGATGGCCTCTACACAGACAATCAGCGCCTCAAAGGCGTAGAACGTGTCGGCGCCGCTGACATCGATGGGCCGGAGGCGTTGTTGCTGGAGGAAGACGCCCTCATCACCGGCCTGCATGACGGCCGGCTGATTCGCACCAGCCTCGACGGCAAGACCACCAAGGTACTGGCCGATACCGGCGGCAGGCCATTAGGCCTGGCGCGGCACCCCAACGGTTTGCTGGTGATCGCCGACGGGATCAAAGGTTTGCTGTCGCTCGATGCTCAGGGCCGGTTGATTGCATTGAGCACCACGGCCAACAACGTGCCCTTTGGTTTTACCGATGACGTGGCCATCGACAAACCCGGGCATTACGCCTATTTCAGCGATGCTTCCAGCCGTTGGGGTTACGGCAAGGATGGCGAAGCAATCATCGAGCATGGCGGCGACGGCCGTTTGCTGCGTTATGACTTCCAGACCGGCAAAACGACGGTCCTGCTGGAGAAACTGGAGTTCGCCAATGGCGTGACCCTAGGGCCTGATGATGCGTTTGTGCTGGTCAACGAAACCGGCGCCTATCGCATCAGCCGCTATTGGCTGACCGGGCCGAAAGCCGGAAGCCACGATCTGTTCATCGACAATTTGCCAGGACTGCCGGACAACCTGGCATTCAATGGCCGCGACCGTTTCTGGGTGGCGCTGTATACACCGCGCAATGCACTGCTCGACGCCACGGCGCCCTATCCTCTGGTACGCAAAATGATCGTGCGCGCGATGACGATCCTGCCCAAACCGGTGGAGAACCGAGCCTTCGTCCTCGGACTGGACCTCGACGGTAAAGTGATTGCCAATTTGCAGGACGCCAGCAGCGGCAACTACTCACCCATCACCACCGTGCGCGAGTATGGGGACTGGTTGTATCTGGGATCGTTGAAAGCTCGGCACATGGTACGGCTGCCGTTGAGTACGGCATTGCAGTAGTAATGGTGATCAAAACTGTGGGAGCAGACCTGCTCGTGAATGACGCCATGCCAGTCAATGTTGAATTATGGGGAAAGGCTGGACGGGCATGGGGCACCTCGCACGGGCCGCAAAGTCGGGCTCTGATCGTTCGAGGTGCCGGTATTTATCCCCGTTACAATTTTTCAGGTGCCGGTCGTCGGGGGTTTGATATGGACGTCAGGACGGCGTCTGGAGTCGTTCAACGATCTTCTTCTTGAACTGCACACGCTTCTCCTTGAGCTTCTTGAGTTCGTCATCGCTAAGTGCATTCGACAATGCAGACTCGGCTTTCAACACTTCCGCGTCCGTCTGTGAGTACTTGTTGAGCAGTGAATCCAGTAACGGGTCCTTGGTGCGTTTTTGCTGGATCTCTTCCTTCGTGCAGCGTAAATCCTGATAAAGGTCATGAGTCACCGGCATGGAACACCTCCGTTGGTTAATCGGCGGCAAACGCGATCAATTGCGTTCAGCAGCTATCAGAATGGCCTTGCTTACCCTGTTCTGTCGACCGTCTATCAGACCAGCGGCGTCCGTTCGTCGTCCTGTCGCAAATGCGATAAAACCTTTGCATTAGCGCCCGCCTCCATTGATTAACGATCATCCGGATCGCCCATATAAACCTGAGTGGAGAATGACCAATGGACGGATTCAATCTGCGTCACCTCGCCTTGGCCGTTGCCTTGAGCACCAGCATGGGTACAGCTTTCGCTGCCGATTCCAATGACTTCGTCGATGACGCCACCGCCGGTGGCATCGCGGAAGTCGAAACCAGCAAATTGGCCCTGGAAAAAAGCTCATCGGCTGACGTCAAGGCGTTCGCCAACATGATGATCACCGATCATTCCAAAGCCAATGATGAACTGGCGGCACTGGCGAAAAAGCATGACATTGAGGTACCGGACACGACGACGTTGGTCAAACAAGCCAAGGAAAAAATTCTCGACTGGCGCGATGAGTCCTTCGACAACGCCTATGCAAACAATCAGGTAAAAGCTCACGAAGAAACTATTGAACGGTTCAAAAAACAAGCCAATACAGTGACGGACGATAAGACCAAAGGCGCGACCGAACTCAAGGCCTTTGCGCAAAAAATGTTGCCGGCGCTGGAAAAACACCTGGATATGGCGAAAAAACTCCAGGCGGCTCATCCCGATAAATAATCCCATTCCTTGATGCCAGGTGCGGAACCTGGGGGAGCGGGCTTGCTCGCGAAGATGGCGTCACAGTCAACATCAATGTTGCCTGATACACCGCTTTCGCGAGCAAGCCCGCTCCCACATGGATTGCGTCCCTCTTCATATAGAATCAACCACCCAGCACGCTACGGATCTTACTCAACAGTGCTTCAGGGCCATAAGGTTTGCTCAGCAGATAAGTGTCGGGGCTGAGTTGGTGATTGCGCGAAATAATGTCCCGGGTGTGGCCGGAGGTAAACAGCACCGCCACCGGAGGATTCTGCACCTTGGCCCAGGCGGCCAGGTCCGAGCTTTTGATCAAACCGGGCATGACCACGTCGGTGAAGATCAGGTCTACCGTCACGCCATCGAGCAACATCTGCATCGCCAGGTCACCGTTGGCCGCGGTCAAAACCTGATAGCCCTCTTCACCCAACAAGTCCACCGCCGAGCCACGCACCGCTTCATTGTCCTCAACCACCAGAATGGTTTCGTGCCCGCCACGGTGCTGCGGATCATGGCGCATTGTTTCACCGGGCAACGGGCGCAAGCTGCGCGGGAAATACAGCTGCACCCGGGTGCCCTGCCCGACGACGCTGGAGATTTCGATATGCCCGTCGCTCTGTTTGACGAAACCGAACACCATGCTCAAACCCAGGCCAGTGCCCTGACCATCACCCTTGGTGGTGAAAAACGGTTCGAAGGCCTGTGCGAGCACTTGAGGCGGCATGCCGACACCCGTGTCAGCCACCGCGACGCAAACATAGTCGCCAGCGACGATACCCTTGCCTGCGCAAAACTTGCGGTCGAGGACAATATTCTCGGCACTCAGGGCAATGATCCCCTCGCCGTTCATGGCGTCTCGGGCGTTGATCGCGAGGTTGAGAATGGCGTTTTCCAGTTGATTGCGATCCACGTAGAGATGCCATGGATCGTCAGACGCTGTCACCTTGATCTGGATGGTTTCCCCCAGCGCTCGCTGCAACAATTCTCCCAGTCCTTCGAAGATTTGCCGTGGATCGCAGACCGCCGGTGACAATGGCTGACGACGGGCGAATGCGAGCAACTGCGACGACAATTTGGCACCGCGCTCGACCGCGGCAATCGACGCACTGACCCGGCGTTGCACGTTGGGGTTGTCCGGTTCGTGACGCGCCAGCAAGTGCAGGTTACCGGCGATGACCTGCAACAGGTTGTTGAAGTCATGGGCCACGCCGCCGGTGAGACCGCCGATGGCTTCGAGTTTCTGTGACTGACGCAACTGCTCTTCGGCCGCCAGCCGCGCTTCAACTTCGTCGGCGACTCGCTGCTCCAGGTTGCGGGTGAACTTGAGCAAGGACTCTTCGGCAGTCTTGCGTTCGTGGATGTCAATCAACACCCCGGGAAAGCGAAATGCCTCGCCTTGCTCATCGAATTCGCAACACCCGCTGGCCAGCACCCACAGGTAACTGCCATCGGGACGCAGAACCCGGTATTCGGCGTTATAGGGTACGCCGGTTTCCACCGACTGTTTGATCCGCTCCTGAACCCAACTGCGGTCGTCGGGATGAATCTGCATTTCGGCGATGAGGGGTGGCAGGTTGGCCAGGTCCTGGTCGGGCGGATAGGAAAACGTACGGGCGAAGCGTTCGTCGGCAGACAGCACGTCAGCCTTGATATCCCAGACGAACGAGCCGAGCAAAGCCCCGGCATTGAGAGCCAGGCGAACCCTTTCGTTGTCGGCGCGGTAAGCGTTTTCGGCTTCCTGGCGTCGGCGCTCGGAAATCACATGGTCAGTGGTGTCAACCACCATCGCCATGACCCCGGCGGGATGCCCGTCATCATCGGCGACGGGACTGTAGTAAAGATCCATCCAGACGTCTTCGGGTACGCCGTCACGCAACAGCACCAGGGCCTTGTTGTGGTAGGACAAGGTACCGCCCGCAAGGCAGATATCCACCACATGCCGATTGAATTCGGCGACCTCTGGCCAGCCCAATTCCACCGGGGAGCCCAACAGGTAAGGATGACGCCCACCGGCAAACCTCGAGTAGGCATCGTTATAGATCATGTAACCGGGTCGGCCCCACAGCATCACCATCGGCAGCGGTGAGGCGAGCAATAACTGCACCGCGCTGCACAGGCTTGCGGGCCAGGTCTCGATGGGCCCGAGCTCGGTCAGGCTCCAGTCGAACGCACGAATGCGTCCGGCCATCTCGCCGCTCCAGCCGGTACATCCGTGGCTATTGTCTAGAAACTGCATCGACTGGCCTATGTCCTGTGAATGACATGTTTTCAGGCAGTGCAACGGCGTGAGGAGACGGTGCGTGCCCGTTTGTTTCGAGCACCGCCGACGCCAATGGTTTCATAGAGGTATAGCTGAATTGTCGCAGGTTCAGCGGAAATCCCGGCTGCGCACATGGATGCCGTCAAGCAATGAACTCAGGTCGCTCAAGCGTCCGGCAATCAGATGCCGCACCTCGCCTTCCTTTTCCCAGCGCCCATCGACCTTGAGCAATTGCGAGCCGACCAATACCTGTCGTTGCCGTTCGGCCAGGTCGCGCCAGACCACCACGTTGACGTTGCCGAACTCGTCTTCAAGCGTCACGAAGGTCACGCCGCTGGCGGTGCCCGGGCGTTGCCGACCAGTGACCAATCCGGCGACGCTGACCGGTCGGCCGTGCTCGACCTCCATAAGCTCTTTCGAACTGCGGCAACGCCGGGCCTTCAATTCACCCCGCAGCAATGCCAGCGGATGCGGGCCGAGGGTGGTGCCGACACTGTTGTAATCGGCTTGCAGGTCCTCGCCTACGGTGGGTTTGGGCAGAGACACCGCCGGCTCTTCCTGATTTGGCAAACCGGCAAACAAGCCGAGCTGTTTCTGCACCCCCGCCACTTCCCAGCGCGCCCGATGCCGATCACCAGCCAGCCCGCGTAACGCACCGGCATCGGCCAGTTGCTCCTGGGCGCGGGCATCGAGTCGCACCCGTTGGCCAAGGTCGGCGATGTCGGCAAACGCCCCTTTCGACCGTGCAACTTCAATGCGCCTGGCATCGTCCTCGCGAAAGCCCTTGATCATCCGCAACCCCATGCGAATGGCCGGTTGCGCGCCGGTAATCGGTTCCAGGCTGCAATCCCAGTCACTGGCCCGCACGTCCACCGGACGAATCTGCAAATGATGCCGGCGGGCGTCCTGAAGAATCTGGTCCGGGCTGTAGAAACCCATGGGCCAGCTGTTGATCAGCGCACAGGCGAAGGCCGCCGGCTCGTGGCATTTCAACCAGCAACTGGCGTAGGTCAGCAAGGCGAAACTGGCGGCGTGGGATTCGGGAAAGCCGTAATTGCCGAAGCCTTTGATCTGCTCGAAGATCTGCGCGGCGAACTCCTCCGTGTAGCCGTTTTTCTTCATTCCGTGCGCCAGACGTTCCTTGTGCGGTTCCAGTCCGCCGTGGCGTTTCCAGGCGGCCATGGAGCGGCGCAATTGATCGGCCTCGCCGGGGCTGTAGTCGGCGGCGACAATCGCAATCTGCATCACCTGTTCCTGGAACAGAGGCACGCCCAGAGTGCGCTTGAGCACTACTTCGAGTGCTTTCGACGGATAGACCACCTCTTCTTCACCCTTACGCCGCCGCAGATAGGGATGCACCATCCCGCCCTGAATTGGCCCCGGGCGAACGATCGCCACCTCGATCACCAAGTCATAAAAGGTCTTGGGCTTGAGCCTCGGCAACATCGACATCTGTGCCCGGGATTCGATCTGGAACACCCCGATGGTATCTGCACGTCCAATCATCTCGTAGGTTTGCGGGTCTTCGGCCGGCACCGTTGCCAGACTCAGATCGCGGCCACGGTGCCGACGCAGCAGATCGAAACAACGACGAATCGCACTGAGCATGCCCAGCGCCAGAATGTCGACCTTGAGCAGACCGACCGCGTCTAGATCGTCCTTGTCCCACTGGATGATGGTGCGCTCGGCCATGGCGGCGTTTTCCACCGGCACCAGGCTGTTCAGAGGCTGTTCGGAAATCACGAAACCGCCAGGGTGCTGGGACAGGTGTCGGGGGAAACCGATCAATTGTTGGGTCAGGCTCAGTACCCGGCGCAACACCGGGCTGTCGGGATCGAAACCACCTTCACGCAGGCGCTCGACGGGCGGCGCCTGATCACTCCAGTGGCCGCAACAGTCGGCCAGGGCGTTGACCTGATCCGGCGGCAAACCCAGTGCCTTGGCCACATCGCGTACCGCACCGGCACCATGGTAAGTGCTGACTACTGCCGTCAGCGCCGCACGGGTCCGGCCATATCGCTGGAACACGTACTGCAGGACTTCTTCACGCCGCTCGTGCTCGAAATCCACGTCGATGTCAGGCGGTTCGTTGCGCTCTTTGGAGAGAAAACGCTCGAACAGTAGTGTGCTCCGCTCCGGGTCGATCTCGGTGATCCCCAGCACGAAGCACACCGCCGAGTTGGCAGCAGAACCGCGCCCCTGACACAGAATGTGTTGCTTGCGGGCGAAATTCACAATGTCGTGAACCGTCAGGAAATAACTTTCGTACTCCAACTCGGCAATCAGCTTCAGTTCCTTGTCGATCTGCGCCAACACCTCGGCTTCAGGACCTTTTTCCCAGCGCCAGCGAATACCCTTTTCAGTCAAGGCTCGCAGCCAGGACGTGGCCGTATGACCTTCAGGCACCAGCTCCCGGGGATATTGATAACGCAACTGACTGAGGTCGAACGTGCAGCGCCGGGCGATGCTCAGCGTTTCGTCGAGCAGTGCCTGCGGATAGAGTTCGCGCAAGGCGTCGAGGCTGCGCAAATGCCGTTCGCCGTTAGGGTGCAGACGCAACCCGGCCTCGGCCACCGGCAGGTGATGGCGGATCGCGGTCATGGTGTCCTGCAAGGCACGCCGGCCACGGGCGTGCATGTGCACATCGCCGCTGGCCACCGCCGGGATCCGCAATTCCCGCGCCAGAGTCAGCAATGCCGCCAGTCTCCGGGTGTCATCCTGCCCACGATGTAACTGAACGCTCAGCCACAAGCGCTCGGCGAAGGTCTGCTTCAGCCAATGGCCCTGCTCAAAGTCATCGACGGCGTCCGGCACCCACAACGCCAACAGACCCGGCAACGGCTCGCCGAAATCCTCCCGCAGCACCTGATACTGGCCTTTCTGCGTGCGGCGTCTGGCGCGGGTAATCAGGCGGCACAGGGTTTGATAACCCTCGAGGTTTTCCACCAGCAGCACCAGTTTCGGACCGTCTTCGATGCGTATTTCACTGCCGATGATCAACGGCAACTCCACGGCCTTGGCCGCCTGCCAGGCGCGGACGATACCCGCCAGGGTGCATTCGTCAGTGATCGCCAACGCTTGATAGCCCTGTTTTTTCGCCCGCTGAAAAAGCTCAAGCGCACTGGAAGCACCACGCTGGAAACTGAAGTTCGACAGGCAATGCAGTTCGGCATAATCGACACTCATGCGAACCAGCCTTGCAGCCACAACGGACCGCCTTCACCCACCGTCCGATAGGCCCAGCCCTGCTGACCGAAGCAGGTTTCGATCAGGTAGTAATCGCGGCGCACGTCGTCGCCGTCCCACCAGCCCGACTCGATGCGTTCCGGCCCCATGAGAATGCGCGTCGAACCTTCGTGTACTGCCTGCGGTTCAGTCAGTAGCCAGCCCGGGCGTTGCACGGCAGGCAGTCCCCCACAGGCCTGGTTGTCGACACTGGCCTGCCACGCACATTCCGGCCGATGATCGGCCTGGAACCGCAGGCCTTGCACCGCGTCATCCCCCAACCGTGCGCGCAAGCGTTCGCGCAGTTGCTCCCAAGGCAAGGATTGCTGCGGGCGATCATCGAACAGCTCCTGGTACTGGGGCACGAAGGCCGGTAGCTCTTCGGCACACAGACGAAAACCGCGCACCGGCGCCTCGACCTGAACCTGTTCCAGACGCCCCCGGGCCAGTTCGAACAGCAGCGCCGAATCGCGCTCGGCACTGAGCAGGCCGACCTTGATCAGCGTGTCTGGCAACCCGGCGTGCTCCAGGTGCAGGTCAAAACGCTGCACACCGCTGTCCCGTCCGCAGAGAAACGCCGCCAGATCGCCAGTCAGCCTGCGCAACGGAAACAGCAATGCCTGATGGGACTGCACATCGAAATTGAGCTCGATGCGCACATCGAAACGGTCCGGCGGCAGGTAAAACGCCAGCGCCAGTCGTCGCTCGCCGAACAGGGTGTCCAGATGCTTGAGCACCTGAGCCTCGAAACGCCGGGCCAGGCTATGTCGTGGCAGCGCCTGCACCTGACTCAAGGTGCGCAGCCCCATGCGCGACAATGCCGTGGCAACGCTTGGCTCCAGGGCGATTCGGTCGACGGGCAACTGCCCGAGGTGGTGCTGCAAGGCTTGATTGTCCGGCACCACCAGACCGTCATAAACGTTGGCCAGCACCCGCGCCGCCACCGGGTTGGGTGCGGCGACAATCCGGTGACGAAACCCCAGCTCGCCAAGTTCGGCCCGCAAACGCGCCTCGAACTGAGGCCAGGGCCCGAACAAGCCCAGGCTGGACTCGATTTCAAACACCACGGCCCGGGGGTAATGCACGCTGACCTGGGAGCTGAACCGATAGGCCCAGGCCGCCAGGAATTGCTGCCAGTGTTCAATCTCGGCGGCGTCATATTCGGCGGTGACGAACCCTTTGCTCAGGGCTTGGGCGGCGGTCATCGACTGGCCGGGCCGCAAGCCCAGCGCCCGCGCCGAACCGTTGACCGCCTGCAGCACCCGACGCTGGGCCGGGCCGGTCAGCAGTGCCAGCGGCTCATTGGGGTCGGGGCGCTGACGCAGTACCGCGTCCAGCGCCAATTGCGGGAAGAGAATGCAAACCCAGCGCATGGCAACCTCAATGCCCTACGGCAAAGGCAATCGGCGCCGAACGGGCCAACCCGCCCCGGCACTTGAGTACCCGCAATTGCGCAGGTTTGGCGTCGATGGCGATGCGCAGGGCCGCTGGCGACGGGTTAATGGCTTCACTGATCGAGCGATAGGCGAACGCCAGGGTCTGACCGGTTTCCGCCGCCACCTGCAAACGTCGCAACGCCCGATCGTCGGCCTTGTGCGGCCAGCACAACACCGCCCCGCAACTGCCCGAACGCAGACATTGTTCCGCCGCCCATAGGGCATCGCGCTCACTGGCCTGGATGATCGACAGTTGCCGTAAATCGATCCCGGCGTTCTGCCAGGCCTGGGGATATGGCACGTAAGGCGGTGCCACCAGCACGATGCGCTCCCCCGCCGCCGACAGCCGCGCCAGCGCCGGCCACACCAGTTGCAACTCACCCACGCCCTGCCCGGCCAACAGGATTTCAGTCAGCGCCGCTTCCGGCCAGCCGCCAGTGGGCAATGCCGCATCCAGTGCCGCATGCCCCGTGGGTTGCGGGCTGACGGCCGGTGGCGCAGGTCGGCCCTTCCAGACCTGGCCGCCATTGAACAGCGTATCCAACGCAACGACGGCGCCCATCACCCTTGCCTCACCAGACCGCAGAACACGCCTTCGATGGCCAGGTCCTGATCGGCTCGAACAATGATCGGCTGGTAAGCCGGATTGCGCGGTAGCAGGCGAACAGAATCGCCGACCCGCTCGAAACGCTTGATGGTGACTTCGCCGTCGAGCCGAGCCACGACGATCTGACCGTTGACCGCTTCAGGATTGCGCCGCACACCCACCAGATCGCCGTCGAGAATGCCGTCCTCGATCATCGAATCGCCCTGCACCCGCAGCAGGTAATCCGGTACCCGCGAGAAGATCGATGGATCAAGCAGCAAACGGCTGTGAACCTCGGCATCGGCACCGATCGGCGCGCCCGCCGCCACTCGACCGAGTACCGGAACGTCCAGCAGCTCGGGCCGCGGCGGTTGATTCAGCAGCCGGATACCTCGCGCCTGATGCGCATTGACCTCGATAAAACCGGCCTCGGTCAGCGCCAGCACGTGCTTGCGCGCCACGCTACGGGAGGCGAAACCAAAGGCCTCGCTGATTTCAGCGAGGCTCGGGGGCTGACCGTGCTCGGCGATGCGATCGCGGATGAAGGTCAGAATGGCGGTACGGCGGGGAGTTAAAGTCGTCATGGAGTACATTTGTACTCTTTTGAGTTTTACCTGACAAGGACCGCCAGTCTTCTTGCCACTCACCGCACTCCTCCCTGTAGGAGCGAGCGGTGCGGCGATCCGACTTGCCCGCGAAAGCACTTTGATCTGACACACCGCCTTCGCGGGCAAGCCTCGCTCCTACAGGGGTAGGGTTAACCCGGACTTCGACCAAGGCAGAACCGGCATCGGCGTATCCAACTTTGCCCAGCGTGGTGGCGGCTTCTTGTTTAGCCGATACGCAGTGCGCGCAGGTCGAGGCGACCGTCCTTGAGCGGCGGGCACCAGTAGTAGCCGCCTGTGATCGGTCGGCTGATGCGATACAGGCCGTCGGTGATGCCGTCTTCCAGACCGCTCATGCGCCGCAGTTGGGCTTCGAACGCATCGAGGGAAAAACCGAAGGCCAGGAACATCAGACCGGCACGATCGCCTTCGATCCACGGCATCGAGCGACGGACCACGAAGGCTTCGGGTGTGAAGCTTTCCTGGGCGGTGCGTTTGACGTGGGCGGAGATCGGCGCGTCGTCGAGTTCTTCGTTGTCACTCAGGCGACGGCCCATGATGTTGTCTTTCTCATGGGACGGCATCGCGTGAAAGCCTTTCAAGTCATGCTGCCACTGCTGAATCGCGGCGAAGCTGCCACCGACCAGACCGTCCGCGCCTTCGCTCAGCAATGCGGCCGCTACAGCGGCTTCGTCGTGAGGGTTTTCGGTGCCGTCTTCGTAACCGGTCAGGTCATGGCCGTTCATATGGCGAAAGGTTTCGTTCATCTGCACCAGGCGCAGGGCCGGTGCCAGCGCGGCTTCGATCGCATGACTGCGATTGAGCAGTTCGCCACGGTCAACACCGTGCAGCCAGCACCAGAGCGCGTGTTGGGTCGACGGGTTGTCGACGCCAACACCGACCAGCGCAGGAAAGGCGCGCAGCCCGTCGATCTGCGCGTGCAGCGCCTTGACCAGGGATTCACCGAAACCGACCACCGCCGACTTTCCGTCCACCAGGCGCATCAGGTTATCCAGCGCAGCCGGCAGTGCCTCGGCGGATTCAAGGGCGAAGAACATATGACGAGCTTGAGGCGGAACAGGGGTGGCGAGAATGCCCGGCTGGTAATAACTCATATGAACTCCTTTGAGAAAGAGCGTGAAGTTTAACCGGGGGATCGTTACTTGTGTGTTTTCAGGGCAAAAGATCGCCACGTGGCAGCTGCCGAGGCAGCGTTCGACAGTTGCTACGAAGGCTTTCCTGACCGGATGAGTCGATAGCGCCAAAAAATCATAAGATGAGCCATGACAAGCGAGTCCGAGGTCTGCTAAAACGATTCATCAGTGCATCACCCAATCCAGACGGGGTAGCGATATGACCACAGCACAGATCCTTGGCAACCTGTTTCCCACTGCCGACAACGTCCCGGAAAAATACCGCCTCAACGGCCCGACCGAACAGCGCGAGTATCTGGTCGATGGCGAACTGAAAACCTGGTCCGGGCCCCTCGCCCAAGTCCGCAGCCCGGTGTACCTGAGCGGCGCGAATGGCGATGAACAAGTAATCCTCGGCAGCACGCCGCTGCTCGATGCCGATACCGCACTGACCGCGCTCGACGCGGCCGTTCGCGCCTATGATCGGGGCCAGGGCTTGTGGCCGACCATGCGCGTGGCCGAGCGTATCCAGCACGTCGAAACCTTCCTGGCTCGCATGCGCGAACAGCGCGAGGCGGTGGTCAAGTTGCTGATGTGGGAGATCGGCAAGAACCTCAAGGACTCGGAGAAAGAGTTCGACCGCACCTGCGATTACATCGTCGACACCATCAATGCCCTCAAGGAACTCGACCGTCGCTCCAGCCGCTTCGAACTGGAACAGGACACCCTCGGCCAGATCCGTCGCGTTCCGTTGGGCGTGGCGTTGTGCATGGGTCCTTACAATTACCCGCTGAACGAAACCTTCACCACACTGATTCCGGCGCTGATCATGGGCAACACCGTGGTGTTCAAGCCGGCCAAGCTTGGCGTGCTGTTGATTCGCCCGCTGCTCGAAGCGTTCCGCGACAGTTTTCCGGCCGGGGTGATCAATGTCATTTACGGCAGCGGCCGCGAAACCGTCAGTGCCCTGATGGCCAGCGGCAAGATCGACATCTTTGCGTTTATCGGCACCAACAAGGCCGCCAGTGACCTGAAAAAACTCCACCCAAGGCCTCATCGCTTGCGCGCGGCGCTGGGCCTTGATGCGAAGAACCCCGGTATTGTTTTGCCTGAGGTGGATCTGGACAACGCGGTCAGCGAAGCCGTCACTGGCTCCCTATCGTTTAACGGTCAGCGCTGCACCGCGCTGAAAATCCTCTTCGTCCACGAAGACGTGGTCGAGGCGTTCATCGAGAAATTCAACGCCAAACTCGCCGGCCTCAAACCCGGCATGCCGTGGGATAGCGGCGTGGCCCTGACGCCATTGCCGGAATCAGGCAAGGTCGATTACCTGCACACGCTGGTGGCAGATGCTGTCAGCAAAGGTGCGGCCGTGGTCAATCCCAATGGCGGTGAGTCTCGCGCATCATTCTTCTACCCGGCCGTGTTGTACCCGGTGACCCCGCAGATGCGCGTCTACCAGGAAGAACAGTTCGGCCCGGTCGTGCCGATCGTGCCTTACCGTCATCTGGACACCGTGATCGACTACGTCCTGGAATCCGACTTCGGCCAGCAACTGAGCATCTTCGGCACCAACCCGGTGGCAGTTGGCAGGCTGGTGGACACCTTCGCCAACCAGGTCGGCCGGATCAACCTCAACGCCCAATGCCAGCGCGGTCCGGACACGTATCCGTTCAATGGCCGCAAGAACTCCGCCGAGGGCACGTTGTCGGTGCACGATGCGCTGCGGGTGTTTTCGATTCGGACGTTGGTGGCGACCAAGTTCCAGGAAAGCAGCAAGGAGCTCCTCAGCGAAATCATCAGCGGACGAAACTCGAGCTTCCTGACCACCGACTATATTTTCTGAGGCCTTTACTGCGCCGCCACCCGCCGAAGCTTCAGGCCCCAACCCTGCTGCATCCCGGCGGCGGCCAACAGAATCGCGGCGACACCGATCCATTGCAGCGGCTCCAGGCGATGGCCGAAGGCGAACCAGTCAACGAAAATCGCCGCAATCGGGTAGATGAACGACAGCGCACCGGTGAGCGCTGTCGGCAGCTTTTGAATCGCGCCGTAGAGCAACACATACATCAGACCGGTATGCACGATGCCCAGGGTCACCAGGCTGGCCCAGGCACTGGGGGTTTGCGGTATCGCCGAGAAATGCGCAAAGGGCGCGAGCAACAGCACGCCGGTGCAGACCTGGATCAACGCGATCAGATGCGGTGGCGTGCCGGTCAGGCGCTTGATGATCAACGCGGCAATCGCATACAGAAAGGCAGCCCCCAACGCCAGACCAATCCCCATCAGGTAATCGTTGCCACCCTCACCCTGCTCACCATGTGCGCTGACAATCGCCAGCATCCCGAGAAACGAAATGCCCAGCCAGAACAGTTTCTGCAGGGTGATTTTCTCGTTGAGGAACAACGCGGCTAACCCCACCAGCATGAACGGCTGAACGTTATAGACCGCCGTACCAATGGCTATCGAAGCGCGGGAGTAAGAAGCAAACAACAGCACCCAGTTACCGACAATCGCCACACCGCTCAGCACGGCCAGCAAGAAGGTGGTGGTCGTCAAAATGCCAGGGCGCAGAAAACCGAACGCCGCACAAATCAACAATAAGGTGGCGGCACCGAATACGCAGCGCCAGAACACCACGTCCAGCACCGGTTGCCCGGACACCAGCACGAACCAGCCAATGGTCCCGGAAATCAGCATGGCGGCGGTCATTTCGTATGAGCCGCGACGTAGTGTTTTGTCCATCATCAACCTCCTGTGTTTGAGCCCAAAGTATGCTAATCCGTCGGGGGGTTCTCCAGCGCAAAAAGCAGGCTAAACTCGGCTTCTGCCTTTTTTATCAAGGCTTATTCAGCCGATTGCCTAACAGGGGATTCGCCATGACCGACGACATCGACCAAGTGCTGATCAGCGCATTGATGGAAGACTCACGCCGCTCGCTCAAAGCCTTGGCACAGATCAGCGGCTTGTCCTCGCCCAGCATCGCCGAGCGCCTGCGCCGCCTCGAAGAACGTGGCGTGCTCAAGGGTTACACCGTCGAGATCGACCCCAAATGCTTCGGCTATCAACTCCAGGCCATCGTCCGCATTCGCCCATTGCCCGGCCAGTTGCAGGAAGTGGAGCGACAGATTCAGGCCATCCCCGAATTTACCGAGTGCGACAAAGTCACCGGCGACGACTGCTTCATCGCCCGCCTGCATGTGCGCTCGATGGAACAACTGGACACCCTCCTCGACTGCCTCAACAGCCACGCCGAAACCAACACCGCCATCGTCAAGAAGACCCCGGTCAAGCGCCGGCTACCACCGATGGCGTGAGTGCTGTTTTGTTCGCAAAGGGGTAGATTGTTTTTTTCCGGCGAAGGATTGACGGCATGAAAACTCAAGTCATGTTACTGGCGGCGCTGATACTCACCGGTTGCGGAACGTTTCAGACGGTGGTGCGCAGTGACGAGGCAGCGGCAAAAAGTCTCAAGGAACAGAAAACCTACTGCGGTGCGGTTCCACGGATCTATAGCGGCGTGACTTATGACTTTTGCAGTCTGCATGCGCCCCCAGGCCCGGGCATCGATGAGTATCAATACAATAATGGCACGCCCTTTGTGTTGATCGACGTAGTCATTTCCGGCGTTCTCGACACCATGCTGTTGCCCTACACCATTTATCGGCAGCAGGCTGATGGCAGCATCATTGTGGCCGAATAAGGAACAGATGAATGTTGTCCCACTTTTTTATCGGCATCACCGACTTCGATCGGGCATTGGCGTTCTACCAACCGATCATGGATGCACTGAAGCTGCAGATGAAATTCTGCGATCCGGGCAAACCCTGGGCGGCGTGGATGAGCAAGGATGCACCACGTCCGCTGTTCGTCATCGGCACGGCGTTCGACGAACAGCCGGCCACACCGGGGAATGGGCAGATGATCGCCCTGCTTGCGCCAAGTCGCGAGATCGTCAACTGCTGTCATGCACTGGCCATGGCTCATGGTGGCTCCTGCGAGGGACCACCCGGCCTGCGTCCGCACTACCATCCCGACTACTTCGGCGCCTACATGCGCGACCCGGACGGCAACAAACTCTGCGTGTGTTGCCACGAACCTGGTTGAAACCAACGAGCTGAGCCAAATCACAGACAATAAAAAACCCGCCGAAGCGGGTTTTTTATTCAAGGCTGGCGATCAATCATCGCGGCTCATGATGCCAAACAGTTGCAGCAAGCTGACGAACAGGTTGTAGATCGATACATACAGGCTGATGGTCGCCATGATGTAGTTGCGCTCGCCGCCGTGAATGATGGCGCTGGTCTGGAACAGAATGCACACCGACGAGAACAGCACGAAACCTGCGCTGATCGCCAGTTGCAGACCGCTGATCTGGAAGAACAAGCTCGCCAGGGTCGCGCCCAGCAGCACAAAGAAACCGGCCGTGATGAAACCGCCGAGGAAGCTCATGTCCTTGCGAGTGATCAGCACATAAGCCGACAGGCCGCCGAACACCAGCGCGGTCATCGCGAAAGCCGAACTGACCACTTCCGCGCCGCCCTGCATGCCCAGGTAACGATTGAGGATCGGGCCGAGCAGGAAACCCATGAAACCGGTCAATGCGAATGCAGAAACCAGGCCCCACGCCGAGTCACGGAGTTTGTTGGTGAGAAAGAAAAGACCGTAGAAGCCGATCAGCACCACGAAGATGTTCGGGTAGCCGACACGCATCTGCTGCGCGACAAACGCCATCACGCCGCTGAATGCGAGGGTGAGAGCGAGTAAGCCGTAAGTGTTGCGCAGGACGCGGCTAACCTCTAGCTGCTCAGCCTGCACGCTGTTATTAACTGCGTAATCCTGTTCGCGCATGGCGACACTCCTGGTTGGTTTGAAACGTTCAGTCGCAAAGATCATAACAGACGCTCTGTAACAAGCCATGCAGAGAGTTTGACAGTGTGTTTCATTCAGGTATTATGGCGCCCGCAACACAAACGGAGGTGTGGCCGAGTGGTTTAAGGCAACGGTCTTGAAAACCGTCGACTGTAACAGGTCCATGAGTTCGAATCCCATCGCCTCCGCCATCTTTATACGACAAAGCCCTGATTTTTCAGGGCTTTGTCGTTTCTGGCTTTTGGAAAAATTTCCCAGCCCACACTTCAACTCATTCCCGGCCGACTGCGAGGCCGAACGAAGCCGAACGAAGCCGCATCCTTTCGCCGGCTGAACTGTTGGAACTGCATAACAGCTTCCAAAAAATGACCGCCGATTACAACGCTCTCCCCGCCGGGCAAAAGTACGAAGGCATTCGGCCGAAACTTTTTCCAGCGTACGCCGCCACTGGATCCCTGCTGCCTCAATCAGCTAGGCAGGTTTCTCGAAAGTATCAACGGAAAGCGGATGGAGGAACCTCAAGACCGTCAGCTCCCCTAGGAACCTTTTTTGTGGTGCGCCAGAGATTCGGCTTCCTCTGATTCAGGCCAGTTGCAGGGCCGTCCCTTGAGAAGTCCCTCCATCCCTGTAAATACTGCTTGAGGTACAAACGTAGCAGCTTTGACAGGGATGAGAGCTGGACGCGTACAACCGCGTCCAGCTAACCGACAAACGCCGCACAGTTTCTATGGACCATTTGAAAAAAAGCGCATCCGTGCTAAAACCAATGTATTCAATATTATATATTTTTGGATGCAATAATGCGCACGACTCAAGTAATCGGGTGGCGCAAACGGTCGCGAGGTGCCAGGCACTGGCTCATGGGCGCTATGCTCTTTTGCTCGCCATGTGTCAGACATTCACTAACGTGACCAATGCGCCAATTTCAGGAATGATAGCGAGCTTATATGCCCTCCAAAAAATCATCTTTAAGAATGAGCGGGCCTGGAGAAATTAGTACAAGCCCATTGCGTAGGTTCCCGGAGGTAGTTGACGCGATAGGAGGTTCCTCGCGAACCGTTTTCAAAGACGCTGGTATCAGCCTTGAGCAATTTGCAAATGAAGACAACCATCCCGCCTACGTGGATGTTGCCCGTCTGTTCAACACGGCATTCAAACACACTCAGTGCCTCCGGCAAATTCAATGTACGGCGAATCCACGCTTACACCATCTGCTTAAACTGGCTATTTCGACCGCCACGTCACCTTTGACGATTTCAGAACAAATAAAGAGTCAGGCATACGCTCTATTATTGAAAGGCCAGGCAAACTCCAAGCACATCGCCAGTCAATTTTCATTGAATGAAAGAACGTTGCGACGCCGGCTGGATGCGGAAGGTTCTCACCTTAAAGAACTGATCACCGACTCCAGAAGCAACTTCGCGCGGCGGCTCTTGAAAGATACGGATTTGCCGATATCCGCAATCTCTCAAACCCTTCAATACCAGGATCCAAACGCCTTCTCCCGTGCATTCAAAACGTGGACAAATACGTCGCCACAGCATTGGAGAAATGGTCTGGGGTAGCCCTCCATTGGGGGTTGATACAACAATTTCCATACCCCCGCGATACCGCGCGCACTGTCCGAAAATGCAAGGTGCCTTTCTGATGATTGCCGTACAGTGAACGCAACAACAGGCTGGTTGCATAGCTGATCTTCGGTTTTTTTGTGCTGTTCATGAGGCTGGCGATTAGTTGCACCTGCGGTTGGAGCTTCGGGCAGACACTCAAGAAAGCCGCACGAGTAAAAGACACGGCCCTGGCCTTGGGGCGATGCAAGCGACATAGATCTGATAGAGAGGGATTTCATGCTATTAAATAAAAGGGTGTTGTCGATTACGGTTCTTGGTGCGCTGACACTCTTGACCAGTGGCCGCAGTGTTGCCGGTGGCCTGATGTTGTACGAAATCGCCACCGACAACGTTGGACTGGCCAATGCCGGTGCAGCGGCCCGGGCACAAGGCCCTTCGACCATCGCCAGCAACCCCGCAGGCTTGAGTTACCTCAGCGGAACACAGATCTCCGCTGGTGCTCAGGTTCTTTTTGGTGACTTATCGTTCGATCGGGACAGTGAAACCAATACGCCGGGCACTGGCAGCGGTAACGCGCTCGATCCCATACCGGGTGGCAGTTTCTTCATCAGCCATCAACTGGATGATCGGTGGTCCGTCGGTTTCGGCTCTTATGGCGATTTCGGCCTCGCTGAAAACTACGACAATGACTGGTCCGGCCGTTATTTCGTGCAGAACGCGAGCATTGCGGGACTGTCACTGGTACCCAGTGTCGCCTATCGCTTCAACGATCAATGGTCCGTCGGCGTCGGACTCAAAGCCATGTACGGGATGCTGAAGAGCGAAGCCGCCATCGATCAGGCGCCGCTTGGACTGACACAACGGGGTGACGGCCAATACAAATACCGGGACAGCACATGGGGTTACGGCGCCAACGCAGGCGTGATCTATGCCCCAAAGCCCGGTACCCGGATTGGCCTGGCTTATACCAGTCAGGTTGACCTCGACTTCGAGGATCGCCTGGATGTGCAGAGCAGTGCTCCGTTGGTGAGCCGCCTCAACAGCCTCAACACCAAAATCGACCTGAAAGTGCCGCAAACGGCGACCCTCAGCCTGTACCAGCAACTGGATCCGCAATGGGCTTTTCTGGCTACAGTCAATTGGCAGGATTGGTCGAAATTCGGCGACATCGGCATTGACGTAGACACTTCCAGAACCGGTTCACGGTCCGCCTCAATCGATGCGCATTACAAAGACACGTATCAATTGGCGCTTGGCGCTCAATACCAGATGAACCAGGACTGGATCTGGGATTTCGGTATCGCCTATGACACGTCCGCGGTGTCCGACGGTAATCGTACGTTCACCGTGCCCATGGGCGCCGCCTGGCGCTTCGCCACAGGGTTTACTTATTCGCTGAATAAAGAGACAGACGTGAATTTCAGTTGGGTCACGGTGTGGATGGGGGACATGTCAGTCGATCAGCAAAAAACGCTGTCTGGCAATCGTGTATCAGGCGAGTTCGACAACGCCTGGATTCAAGCCCTGACCGCCAACATGACTTGGCGCTACTGAGAAAAATCCAAGAGTACTTCGAGTGTCATGCCTGGTATTTAACCTTGGACATGAACACTCACGACGCCAGCTTGCACAAAACCAACGAGGTGAAAATGAACAGGAAGTCTAACAGGGGCTGGACAATGGCTGCGGCGGTCGTCGTCGTGGGTTCAACGCTTTTCGCGGGGTGTGCGGGCAAGAACGATCCGATCGCGCAGGCAGACAAGGCGGATGTGGCCAAGGGTATTTCCGCGCCGAGTCTGGAGCAGACCAAGGCGATCGCCGAGGAAGGCTTTATCTACGGCTTGCCGCTGGTCATGAACTACGCCGTGATGAATGAATTCGCGGTGGACTCCAGGTCCAGCCAGTTCAAGGCCCCCTTCAACCAACTGTACAACGAGCATCGGGTTTCTACTCCCGCTGACACGGCCGTCATTACGCCCAACAGCGACACCCCATACTCGATACTCTGGGCCGACCTGCGCGCCGAGCCGCTGGTGATCACCGTGCCGGGGGTCTCCAAAAAACGTTACTACTCGGTGCAACTGATCGACGGCAACACCTATAACTACGGCTACATCGGCAGCCGGGCCACGGCCAGCGCGGCCGGGAGCTATCTGATTGCAGGCCCCGACTGGAAGGGTGCGACACCTCCAGGCATCGACAAGGTGTTCAGCTCCACGACGCCCTTTGCACTGACGCTGATCCGCACCCAGTTGTTCAATCCGGCCGACATGCCGAATGTCGAGAAGGTGCAGGCGGCTTACAAGGTCCAGCCGCTGTCCGCCTTCCTCCATCAACCCGCGCCGCCCGCTGCGCCGAAGATCGCTTTCGTGCCGGCCACCACGGAGGGCATCAAGGCCAACTTCTTCGAGTACCTGTCGGCCGCGTTGGAGTATGTACCAGCATCGGCTGAGGACAAGGCGATCCGGGCGAAGCTGGCCAGCATCGGCGTAGGCCCCGGTGGCAGCTTCGAATTCAAAGACCTCTCGCTCGAGCACAAGGCCGCGATCCTGCTCGGGATGAAGGCCGGCGACGAGAAGGTCGACAAGTTCCTCGCGAGCGGAATGAAGAACATCAACGGCTGGAACGTCGGCGCGTTCTTCGGCGACCAGGCGTTCTACAAAGGCGATTGGCTGATGCGGGCTGGCGCCGCGAAGGGCGGTCTGTACGGCAACGACGCCACCGAGGCGACGTACCCCTACACGCGCACCGACGGCACCGGCCAGACGCTCGATACCAGCAAGCGCAACTACACGCTGACCTTCCCGGCCGGCAAACTGCCGCCCGTCAATGCCTTCTGGTCGGTGACCATGTACGACGGCAAGAGCCAGCTGCTGATCAAGAACCCGCTCAACCGTTACCTGATCAATTCGCCGATGCTGTCGGCGATGAAGAAGAACGCGGATGGCTCGCTGACCCTGTACATCCAGAAGGATTCGCCGGGCAAGGCCAAGGAGGCCAATTGGTTGCCGGCGCCTGACGACACGGTCTATCTGGTGATGCGCCTCTATTGGCCGAAAACCACGGCGCCTTCGATTCTTCCCGCAGGCAGCGGCAGCTGGCAGCCGCCGGCAGTGGTGGCATCGAAGTAACGCGACACTGCGACTGCTTGCAGTTGGCAAGCAGTCGTTCGATTGCTCAGGCAGAGATCCAGCGGGCCTTATTGCCGAAAGGGCTGAGGCCACAGGGTCTGGCCTTGAATAAAAGACATTCAGGAACATATCCCTCAAGGAGTACCGCTATATGAACGTCTCGCACAAATGGATAACGGGTGCCGCACTGAGCAGCTTGTTATTAACCGGTTGCGTATCGAAAGTTACCGAGCAACAACAGTACTCCGGCTTTTTGAAGAGTTATGGCGGCCTGCAGGAAACTACCTCGCCAAGTGGCGTGGAAGTGCTGCGCTGGGTGGCGCCAGGATTCAAGCCTGCGGATTATTCCACGGTGGTTTTCGAGCGTTTGGAACTGTATCCGGCGCCCAAGCCGGATGAACGCGTGGACCTGAAAACATTACAGGAATTGCAGGCCTACACCACTGAAAGCGCCAAGCAGGCATTGTCCCAAAATTACCTGGTCGTTCCAGACTCCAGAGATGTTCGCAAAGGCGAGCGAGCGCTGATCCTGCAGGCGGCAATCACTGGCGTGACAGCCACCAACGAAGGCATGAAATGGTACGAAGTGGTGCCGGTCGCGGCAGTCATAGGTGCAACTCAGGCCGCCACGGGTCATCGCGACCAGAATACCGAGCTGTATATCGAGGCGGACTTGATCGACGCCAAAACTGGTGCACCGGTCGCAAAAGCCGTGCGTAAAGTGTTTGGCGAGAACCTGAAGAACGCCAGCCAGAAAATCACCGCGAATGACTTCAAAGCGGCCATCAAGGGAATGACCGGCGACATGCAGACGTTACTCAAGTAATCGTCACGGCAGCGGTAAAGTTTTACGACTCCTCGTGCCCGGTCTCGATAAGACTTGGTTACGGGGGGAAGTTGAACTTGAGAAGTCAGTAACCTCAGCATGAAGCAGGCATACCCACAACCGATCGGGTGCCTTTATCGTTTTTCGCTGAACTCGAGGTGCTCGAGCAGTTTCTGCCTATCGTTAGCGGGCGCTCCTTGATAGTCGAGGAGCCCGTGGCGATCCGCATTCAAGGATTTCAACATGTACAAGCGCATTGAACGGCTTTTGCTCTCACTTTCGGTTTTCGGTGTATCCGTTTCCAGTCAGGCTGACGAGCAGGCGGAACTGGCTAAACAGTCATTGAATCCAGTCGCGGCACTGTACAGCTTGCCCATCCAATACAACTGGAATCAGAAAATGGGGCCTTCCGGTGATGGAATCCAGAGCGTCACCAATATCCAGCCGGTTCTACCCTTCTCACTCAATGACGATTGGAATCTGATCTCTCGCACGATCCTCCCGGTCATTGATCAGCATGGACTGGCACCGAGGGGCATTGCCGATAAAAGCGGAGTGGGCGACACCACGCAAAGCTTCTTTTTCTCTCCCAAAAAGCCCACCGAGGACGGCTGGATCTGGGGCGCAGGTCCCGCGCTGCTGTTACCGACCGGTAGTGATGAGCTACTGAGTAGCGAACAATGGGGGATTGGACCGACAGCGGTGGCGTTGAAGCAGGCCAACGGTTGGACGACCGGTATTCTGGCGAACCACATCTGGTCGCTGGACAACAACCCGGCCAATGACAAGGAGAAGGTCAATCAGACGTATCTGCAACCCTTTCTGGTCTATACCACAGCGTCGTACACCAGTTTTGGCATTAATACAGAATCCACTTACGACTGGGAAGCCAGGGAATGGAATGTGCCGATCAACCTCTTCGTGACGCAATTATTCAAAGTCGGCAAGCAGCCCATGAGCCTTCAGGTGGGGCCGCGATACTGGGCGGACAGTCCTGAGGATGGTGCACACGGTTGGGGCTTTCGGGTGGCGTACACGCTACTCTTTCCCAAGTGAAACGATCTGTGAGATGTGCGTTTAGCGCTCGAATGATTAATCGCCTGCGATTCGGTGAGATTCGAGAAGTTGTGTCCTGGATGGACACAGATATGCATCAAGATCGTCAGGGGTTCCTGCCTTTGGGGAATATCGCCTGATTAGCAGTCAGCTGCCCCCCCGTCTAACACGAAAAATGGAGTTTCAGGTTCATGATAACCACATTACCGAGAACATTTGGCTGTGCAATGATATTGCTCGCGTCCTTTGGATTTACGCACGCCCAGGCCGCGGACATCACTCCCGCCGAGACGAAAGCCATCGCCGAGGAAGGCTACATCTACGGTCTCCCCATCGTGATGAACTACGCAACCCTGTACGACTATGCCGTGGACAATAACTCCGGCCAATACAAGGCGCCGTTCAACCACATTCACAGCATGCACAATGTCTTTAGCTACAAGGACACGGCCATCGTCTCGCCGAACAGCGATACGCCGTATTCCTTGATGTTCATGGACCTGCGTAGCGAGCCGGTCGTGCTATCGGTACCGACGGTGGAGAAACCGCGGTATTACTCGGTGCAGTTGATCGATAACAACACCAACAACTTCGGTTACATCGGCAGCCGAACCACCGGCAGCGAAGCCGGCGATTACCTGCTGGTCGGCCCAGACTGGAAGGGCGTGACCCCGCCGGGCATCAAGAAGGTGTTTCGTTCCGACACGCAACTCCTCTTCGTGATTTTTCGCACCCAGCTCTTCAATCCGGCGGACATGCCAAACGTCGAAAAGATCCAGTCCGGTTATGCGACCCAGCCGTTATCGGCTTATCTCAAGCAGCCCGCGCCGCCTGCCGCGCCTGCGATCAACTTTCCGAAGTTCGACAAGGCCCTGGCCAAGACCGACTTCTTCAAGTATCTGGGCTTTGCCTTGCAGTTTGCCCCGGCCACACCGGATGAAGTGGCGATCCGCGCGAAGCTGGCCCGTATGGGCATTGGCGCCGGCAAGGACTTCAACTTCCAGGATCTCTCCGCCGAGCAAAAGGCCGCTGTGGTCGAGGGCATGCAGGCCGGGCATGCGAAGGTCCAGAATGCAGTCAATCATCTCGGCACGCAGGTCAATGGCTGGAACATCGTGAGTTCCGGCGGTAATGCCGCGTTCTACAAGGGTGATTGGCTAAAGCGCGCCGCCATCGCACAAGCAGGCATCTATGCCAACGACGCCGAAGAGGCCACGTATCCGATGGCCAAGATCCTGTCCGACGGTACGCCGCTTGACGGCAGCAAACACAACTACAGCCTCACCTTTCCCGCTGGACAGCTCCCGCCGGTCAATGCCTTCTGGTCGGTGACGATGTACGACGGCAAGAGCCAACTGCTGATCAAGAATCCGATCAATCGCTACCTCATCAACTCGCCGATGCTACCTGACATGAAGAAAAATGCAGACGGCTCGCTGACGCTCTACATCCAGAAGGATTCGCCCGGCGCGGACAAGGAAAGCAACTGGCTGCCCGCACCGAATGATCTGATCTACATGGTGATGCGCCTGTATTGGCCGAAGACGGAAAACCCTTCCGTCCTGCCGCCTGGCAAAGGCACGTGGAGTCCGCCCGCGATCGTCAAGATCAATTGAGCACTTTGTTCTGGATAAGCAGGCTGTTCCCCAATAGCTATCCGGCATGACTCAAGCTGCTTGGCACTACCAAAAGGAAGGCCGCAAATGGCATGTTCGATTAATTTATCGGTGGTTATTGGTCTCAGTTGCCTCCTTCTAGGCGGCTGTGTGTCAAGGACGACCGATAAAGAACAGTATTCAGGTTATTTGGATCGATACGATGTACTTGAATCGACCCTTTCGCCAAGCGGCGCCCCCACCTTGCGGTGGGTTTCGCCAGCGTTCAGATCTAAAAATTACGACATGGTAATTTTTGACCCCCTCATCCTGTACCCAGCGCCGAAGGCTAACGACCGTGTCGACATGCAAACCTTTGAACGGTTGCGAAGGGCTGCCGACACGCGTGCTTATGAAGTGTTGTCCAAACGATATCGAGTAATTGGATCGCAGGATCCCATCCCATTCGCCTCAAGATATTTAGTGCTGCATACGGCGATCACTGGCGTCAGTGCATCTAATGAGGAGATGAGGTGGTATGAGCTGATTCCGGTAGCTGCGGTTATCGGTGGTGTCAATGTCGCTATTGGGCAGCGGGATCAGAACTCAGAGCTTTATGTCGAGGCCTTGCTGGTCAACGCCGCGAATGAGCCAATGATCAGGGTCGCACGCAAGGTGTTGGGCAAGACTTTGGACAATAATAAGATTCCGATCACCGCAGACGACTTCACTGAGGCGATCGAGACGCTTGTTGCTGATATGGGTGAACTTCTAAAGTAAAAGTTATGCGTGCGCGACTTCTTGTTCGGGGACGAGGCGTCGATTAGCTGCACCGAGTAGTAGCGTGTTGGAGACGGCCGACACCGGGATCACGAGCGGTTCGCTCCTGACCTCGCCGGATACTCTGTCAGGTAGATAAGGTCACTTCTTCCTGGGGTCATCCGCAGGATTGAGAAAATTGATACCCCACGGGCCGGTCCCATGGATCTGCACGACAGTTTCTTCTTGGGTGAATACATACATCGGCATACCGACAGGCATGATCGTGATACCGCCTGGCGTGTAGGCCCTGGCTTTGGCGGGATCAAATTTGTCGCCGACTCCCAAGTGAAAAGTGCCGGAGATTACCGTGACACGTTCCACTACCGGGTGAGTATGGACACCTATCTTAGAGTTGGCAGGTAGCTTGAGTCGAAAGGTAAATGGATCTGCAGTTTTCAGGTCGCCTTCAATAACTACTATTTGGGCGCCAGGCGCGACCGATGGCGCATCAGACCATTTCAGATCAGAGGGTAGAACTGATATGTGGCCCGCCATCGGTTGCTCAGCGCTCGACACGGGTAGCGTCATCAGTGCGGCGAGTGTGAACGCGCTTGACGCAATAAAGACTCTTAATCTGTACATTTTCTGCTCCTTTCGAACGGAACAAATGTTGCCCAAGGCTATCAACCTTTATTAAAGCTACCCCGGGGCCATAAGCAAGGTGGCCTATTGTTAAAGCCGGGGCCGGGCTATAGAAATCGGCGAGGTAATGACGCGGGTCGTTCAGATCGAGACACTGATCAATGCGAGCCGGCGACGCTTGGTAGTGCATATGGCGATTGGACTGACCGCTTCCGAAGCCCAATAAATAATCCGAAACACCAACACCCAAATTACTCGCTCACCTCTAAACGGACACTGAACTCCCCTTCCATCGCTGCAAGCTGCTCGATCCCTGAAATAAAACGGCCCAGGTGAACCAGATCTCGGGAGCTCTGAAAGCTTCGGTAGTACACCACCAAATTGCCCCATGGCGCATAGAGCGCAAAATCTCCCACGGATGGCTTTAGTCCGAACGGCGCCGCATCGGTTGAGACCTTACGAGGCGGATAAGCGATCTTCTCGACATTGTTGTGGTCACTGAACTTCAACGTGAGCGGCAACATGGACACAAGATCGCGGGTGGCCGGGTTGTCATTCAGCTCCACCACCGCCTCATGGCCTTCAAATTCGAGTCTGACCTTGGTCAGCGAGGTTGATCGGTTTGGTATGATAGGCACCTCTTTGCTCGTACCTTTCTGATCAGGGCTTTCGTGCAGCGATGAGCGCTCGGCCATGGCAGCAGGGCTTATCGATGCACAGATTAAAATCGTAGAGAGGCTCAGCCACACAGTGGATCGAGCGTTATTTTTTCTCATGTCCACCTCATGCGCTGAGCGTTTTCTGATCTCGTCAGGCTGTCGCGTTCGACTCGGGGAGATGAACTTCAGTGGCACTGCGACCAGCTAGCCAAGCGAGCACAGACGCGGCGACCAACACGGTTGCGCTCAGCTCGAACGTGGCTTTATAACCGCTCAGATCAAATGCCAGGCCGCCGATGACTGCCCCTCCTGCGATAGCCAGTTGGACAATAGCCACGAGCAAGCCTCCTCCGGCTTCAGCATCATCAGGGAGAGTTTGAGCCAGCCATGTCCACCATCCAACGGGCGCAGCAGTAGCGACCAGCCCCCATAGTCCGAGCAGCACTGCAGTCAGCAAAGGCGATGCGCCGAAGTCCACTAGAGCCAGCGCTATGACAGCCATTATCAGAGGTATAACCGTCAGCGTGCGGTAGAGCCAATTGCCAATGAATCTTTCGATCAGAAAGGTCCCGATGAAACCTGCAAGTCCCAGACCCAGCAACATGAAAGACAATGTTGAAACGCTGACGCCGGTGACGACCTCAAGAAATGGACGCAGGTACGTGAACAGCATGAACTGCCCCATAAAAAATACGCTGACGGCTACCATCCCCAATGCTACTGGCAACTGCTTCATCAGCCGCAGGGCGTTGCCGCTTCCTACGTGGCGCTCAGCCTTGAAGGATGGAAGACTTATCAGCAGCCACACGGCCGCCAGCGCTGCGACAGGAACAACACAGAAGAATGCGCCGCGCCACCCTATTAGCGAGCCAAGAAAGCTGCCCGCCGGAGCTGCGATTACCGTAGCGAGAGCGTTACCACCATTGACAATGGCCAGCGCTCGGGAAACTTGATCAGGCGGTACCAGACGCATTGCGGTCGCCGCCGACAATGACCAGAAACCGCCGATAGCTATGCCAATCAAGGCACGCCCAAGCATAAATGAGGGGTAGCCCGGCGCGAGCGCGACGACCGTACCTGACACGATCATCAGCAAGGTCAGACACAGGAGCAGCTTCTTGCGTTCGACGCGAGCGGCGATCGCTGCAATGACCAGGCTTGTGACCAGTGCGAATGCACCGGACACGGAAATACTCTGGCCTGCCTGGCCTTCCGTGATGTGCAGATCTGCCGCAATGGGAGTCAGCAGGCTGACGGGCATGAATTCTGAAGCGACCAAGGCGAATGCGGCCAACGACATGGCCAGCACGGCGCTCCAGCCGCGTTTTTCTGTAGAGCGAGAAGTCATTGGATCTACCTGTGGTGCGAAAAGCGTGTTGGTGTGATGCGCAGGCATTCAAGCAGTTTGTCGCCCGCATGCGCACTACCCCTGTAACAGTTCGACACATTCTCCCGGTCGATCCGCCTCTGCCCTAGTGCATTCCTCTTGAATGCTTGCCTGATCCTATGAGGATGCAGGGTGGTGGATAGGAAACGCCTGTTCAGCGGATTAGAGTTCGGTCAACAGGAGCGACCCGACATGATCAATACCACCCTGCGCCGTGAGTCACCTTTGGCGTTGAACATTGACCCGCGCGTGAGCGTACCGGGTGACTTCGCCACATCCATACCCGGCCTGTCGCTGTTTCGTCGCGACCAGCCGGCGCCCCCCGCCGTGTGCATGATTGAGCCGAGCCTGATTCTGGTGGGCCGTGGGGAAAAGCGGTTGTGGGTCGGTGGTGAGGGTTACAGCTACGATCATTCGCGGTTTCTGGTCACGTCACTGGATCTGCCAGCCAACTCCGAAGTGATTCTTGCCAGTCCCGAACAGCCCTGCGTCGGGCTGGTGCTGAAACTGGATGTCAGCATGCTCGCCGAGGTAATCACCAAGGGTGGCTTGCCTGCGAAGCGACATCAATCCATGGGTACAGGCGCCGGCATTGGCAACATGTCGTCCGCCCTGGAAGGCGCGCTCGATCGCCTGCTGGCATTACTCGATGAACCCGAGGCGATCCCGGTGCTGGCGCCGCTGATTCTGCGGGAAATCCACTATCGACTGCTCAATACCGATCAAGGGGCACGGCTGCGGCAGATCACTGCCGTCGATGGCCAGGGTTATCGCATCGCGAAAGCCATCGACTGGCTCAAGGTCAACTACACGGCTGCGCTGCGCATCGACGAGCTGGCGGCGCGGGTGCAGATGAGCGCACCTACCTTCCACCATCATTTTCGCCAGCTCACCGGCATGAGCCCGCTGCAGTACCAGAAGTGGCTGCGTTTGAACGAGGCCCGTCGGTTGATGTTGATGGAGCGTCTGGACGTCTCGCGGGCGGCGTTCGCCGTCGGGTATGAAAGTCCCTCGCAGTTCAGCCGCGAATATGGCCGCCTGTTCGGTACCGCGCCCAGTCGTGACATTGCGCTGCTGCGTGGACAGCCATTCGAGGCAGAAGCGCTCGGCAACGCGGCAAGTTGAGTGAAAGACAAGCTTTACCGGTGATGCGCCTCGCTGTGTGTCACAGCTTATAACAATGCACGTCAACCGATGATCAAGCGGGTGAGCCATGGAACTACGAATCAACCAGAAGACCTATCAGGTCGATGCCGACGCCGATACGCCCTTGCTGTGGGTGATCCGCGATGATCTGGGCATGACCGGTACCAAGTACGGCTGCGGACTGGCGCAGTGCGGCGCCTGCTCCGTGCTGGTGGACGGCAATGTGGTGCGCTCGTGCGTCACGCCGGTGGCCGGTGTGGTCGGCCGGGAGGTCACCACCATCGAGGCCATCGAGGCCGATGAAGTGGGCAAACGGGTCGTCTCGACCTGGGTCGATCTTCAGGTCGCCCAGTGCGGCTACTGCCAGTCCGGGCAGGTTATGGCAGCCACGGCGCTGCTCAAACAAAACCCCGAACCGAGTGACGCGCAGATCGAGGCCGCGATGGTCAATCTGTGCCGCTGCGGCACTTACAACGCCATTCATGCCGCCGTGCATGAGCTTGCCGGCAAGAGGGACGTGTGATGAACGTACGTATCGACCCTTCCCGGGAGGCATCAGCGCTTGCTCTGCACGATCCGGTCAATTTGTCGCGCAGACGTTTTCTGACCGGCACCGCCGTGGGCGCACTGGTGCTCGGCTTCGGCCTGCCGCTCGGTTCGACACGCGTGCAAGCTGCGGCTGCTGCGACCGCCGAGCGTGGCACGCAGGTCCCGGCGTTTCTGGAAATTCGCCCGGACAACCGCGTGCGTCTGCTGTGCCCGTTCATGGAAGGTGGGCAAGGTACGTTCACCGCGATGGCGCAGATCGTCGGTGAAGAACTGGATGCCGACCCGGCGACCTTCCTGGTCGAAGCCGCGCCGCCCGGCGAGGCCTATGTGGTCATGGACAACGGCATGCGCATCACCGGCGGCAGCATGTCGGTGCGCATGAGTTACCCGGTCATGCGCCGCCTCGGCGCGCTTGCCCGCGCCATGCTGCTGCAGGCGGGCGCAGAGAAGCTTGGGGTGCCGGTGGGCGAATTGACCACCGAACCTGGCAAAGTGGTGCATGCCGCGTCGGGCCGCTCGTTGGCGTACGGTGAATTGGCCGAGCGTGCGATGGATCTGCCGGTTCCCGATTCTGCCACCGTGCAACTGCGGGATCCGAGCCAGTTCCGCTGGATCGGCAAACCCGTTAAACGCGTCGATGCCTATGACAAGTCCACGGGCAAGGCGCTCTACAGCATCGATCTGAAGGTCGACGGCATGCTGCATGCCGCCGTTCAGCATGCCCCTCGCTTGGGTATGACGGTGGGCAACCTGCGCAACGAAGAGCAGGTCAAGGCTATGAAAGGCGTTCATTCCGTGCATCGTCTGCCTGGTGCCGTGGCGGTGGTCGCCGAGCGCTGGTGGCACGCAAAACGTGCCGTGGAGGCGATTCAGGTCGACTGGCAGGAGCCAACGCTCGACAGTAAAGTGCGGCCGATGCCCGCAGACTTTTCCAGCGATGACTGGCTCAAGCGACTCGCTAACGAAAAGGGGCCAGCCAGGGATGACCAAAACCAAGGGGACGTTGCTTCGATTCTTACTGATGCCAAGACCCGGATCGACGCCACTTACCACAACCAATACCTGAACCACGGGCAGTTGGAACCACCTTCTGCGCTGGCCAGATTTAATCCGGACGGTTCGCTGGAGGTCTGGCTGCCTAATCAGGCGCCGGACATGTTCCGTGCGGACATAGCCAAACGCACGGGTCTGGATCCGTCTCGCATCACATTGCATTCGCCACTGCTGGGTGGATTCTTCGGTCGGCATTTCCTCTACGACTCAGCCAGTCCCTATCCCCAGGCGATCGAGTTGTCCAAGGCGGTTGGCCGCCCGGTCAAACTGATCTGGAGTCGAGAGGAAGAGTTCCTGCGTGACGTGCTCCGTCCCGTTGCAGCGGTCAATTTCCGCGCCGCACTGGATAACGACGGCTGGCCACTGGCAATCGAAGCGATCAGTGCCACTGAAGGTCCTACTGAGGCCATCGCGGGCAAGCAGGGTGAAAAGCTCGACCCCACGGCGCTTGAAGGGTTGTCGGGCAAGTCCTACGCCATCCCCAACAAGCGGATCGCGCAGATCTACGTCAAAGGCCCGGCCATGTTGGGTTACTGGCGCTCGGTGGGCAATTCCCTCAACGACTTCTTCTATGAATCGTTCCTTGACGAACTGGCCGACAAGGGCGGCAAGGATCCGTTCGAACTGCGCCTGCATTTGCTTCGTGACAACAAGCGGCTGACCACACTGCTGCAGGCGGTGGGTGAGCTGTCGGGAGGCTGGAAACGCGGGCCGTTTACCGCCGAGGACGGCACCAGACGGGCGCGAGGCGTGGCGATGGCTTCGCCGTTCGGTACACAGACGGCCGTGATCGCCGAGGTGTCCATCGAGAACGGACAGGTCAAGGTGCACGATATCTGGCAGGCGATTGACCCCGGCAGCATCGTCAACCCGGCGATTGTCGAAGCTCAGGTCAATGGCGCCGTGGCGCTGGGGCTGTCTCAGACGCTGGTGGAGGAGTCGGTGTGGGTTGATGGCAAACCCCGGGCTCGCAACTACGACTTGTACCCGATCCTGCCGCCTGCGCGGATGGCACGGGTACACGTTCGTGTCGTCGAGAGCGGGGAAAAAATGGGCGGCATCGGTGAACCGCCGTTGCCCGCCGTCGCGCCAGCCGTCGCGAACGCGGTGGCTACGCTGACGGGGCAGCGGGTTCGAAGCCTGCCCATGAGCCGACACACCTTCACCTGATCAGCGCCGGAGCGTCCATGAATAACAGCCTGGCAGCGTGTCGTGGCTGCCGGTATGCATCATCCTGCACATGCGCTAGAGGAGAGCTTGATGGAAAGCATCGACTTGCTGGTACTGCGCACCGCGCGAGACTGGCTCGCCGCCGGAGAGCGTGTGCTGCTCGCCACGGTGGCGCGCACATGGGGCTCTTCACCGCGCCCGACAGGGTCGATGATGGCCTTGCGTAACGACGGTCGGATAGTGGGCAGCGTGTCCGGCGGCTGCATCGAGGACGACCTGATCCATCGCTATACCACGGCCCATGGTGGGAGTGGCTTGAGGGACAGCGCACCGGAAGTGGTGCGCTATGGCGTCAGCGCTGATGATGCGCATCGATTCGGCTTGCCCTGCGGCGGCACGCTTGAACTGATCCTCGAGTTCAGCCCGTCCTGGCATTTGCTGGATGAACTGCTGGTCCAGTTGGATGCCGGGCGGCTTGTTCGTCGCTGCTTGGCATTGGCGTCCAGTCAGGTCACGCTCGAACCCACTGCGACACCGGAGCAATTCAGTTTCGACGGCCAGCAGATGCTCAACACCCTGGGGCCAGGGTATCGGATGCTCATGATCGGTGCCGGCGCGCTGGCCGAGTATCTGGCCACCATGGCGTTGTTCAACGGTTTCAAGGTAGCGGTTTGCGATCCACGTCCGGAATACATCGAGACTTGGGCGGTGAATGGCGTGGAGCGAATCGTCGGCATGCCCGATGACGTGGTCCGCGACTTCGCGGTCGATCTGAGAACCTGCATCGTCGCCTTGAGTCATGATCCCAAACTCGACGATCTCGCACTGCTCGAAGCCCTCCACGGCCCGGCGTTTTACATCGGCGCCATCGGCTCGCGGCGCAACAGCCAGCTACGCCGCGAACGCCTGATTGAGCATTTTGGTGAGACCCAGGCGTCACTTGAGCGTCTGCACGGGCCGATCGGCATCTACATTGGCAGCAAGACGCCTGCGGAAATAGCCGTCAGCGTGATGGCCGAGATACTTGCAGCCAAGAACGGCGCCAGCTTGCCGAGTGAGTTCAGTGTCGCCCAAGCTAAACATTCCATTGAATCTGTAGCCTCATCATCGTAGGCCTGCGCCCGATCAATTGCCCTTCCTGTAACACCCGTCGAAATTGTCGTGCAGTTGCTCGATCTACTGACACCGATCAGGTTTACAGACCACTCAGCGTGAAGCCGAGCGTTGCCTTGCGGGTTAGATAACCTGATAGATCGCCCTGAAACTATTGTCTAAGCTCAAGGTTCAGCATGAGGACTCAGCCATGTGCGGACGACTTTCGCAGTATCGAGGTGTTCACGAGTTCGTGGCGGCGCTGAGCATGCCCAACGCCCTGATCAACAATGCTGGCGATCAGCCGTTAGCCCTCTACAACGCCGCGCCGTCCACTCAGCTCGCCCTCCTCCACGAGGAAAGCGGCGTGCTGCACGTGGACAGGGTTCGTTGGGGCTGGCGACCGCGCTGGGCCAGGGATCACGCGACTCCGATCAACGCCAGGGTTGAGAAAGTCGCCCATGACCCATTCTTCAAGTCGATATGGCCGCACCGGGCAATTATCGCCATCGACAACTGGTTTGAATGGGTTTACGAGGGCGGTCCGAAGAAACAGCCGTACCTGATTCGTCGCAAGGATCGGGCGCCGATCCTGTGCGCCGCGATTGGTCAGTATCCAAGGTACGAAAATGAACCGGACGAGCATGACGGCTTCGTGATCATCACTGCGGACAGCGAGGGCGGCATGGTGGACATTCACGACCGTCGGCCAGTGACGTTCAATCCTGAACTGGCGCGGGAATGGCTTGATCCGTACACACCCAAGGAGCGTGCCGAACAGATGCTCCTGCAGCAAGGCGAACCTTGCGATGCCTTCGAATGGTTCAAAGTGGACCTGGCTGTGGGCAATGTGAAGAACCAGGGCTCAGAACTGATAGAGCCTGTCGAGGACCCGCGCACATGCCCACCCAGTCCACCACGATAAAACAATCTGAACCCGCACTTCCCCTCCCAGTCGAAAAAATTGGCAGCCCTTAATCACTGAAGCATCACTTTAAAAGGAGTCTTTTCATGAAGATTTCGGAAGTCATGACGAAAGATGTTTTAACCGCCAAGCCAAACCAGACGATCCAGGAGGCCGCGAACATGATGGCCAGGATCGATAGCGGCGCCATTATGGTTGAGGAGCAAGAGCGTCTGATTGGCATGATCACGGACCGGGATATAGCCATTAGAGCCGTAGCCGAAGGACTCCCCGGCAAAACCCCTATCAGTAAAATAATGACCGGCGGCATCCGCTATTGCTTCGAGGATGAAGACATAGAGCATGTGGCTAAAAACATGGCGGACGTGCAACTGCGTCGCCTGCCCGTGCTCAATCGAGACAAGCGTCTGGTTGGCGTTGTGTCACTGGGAAACATTGCCAGCACTCGGTCTCAATCCGCCGCTGCTACTGTTTTGCGCGGAGTGGCGCAGGCCCATTGAACGGCTGTTTAAACGCTCCTCAGGAGTAGAGTCCCCATGGATCCGGCACGCTCGCCTGGCCTGGAATCCCGTTCGACACCAGGCTTTCGGGGTCAGGCGAGTCCTTCTGCACACATCAGTCCGGCTCGATGAGCAGGTCTTTGTCATCCGGACCGAGTGCCGGCTCCTGATCCTCCAACTTGCCGGTTTCACGCTTCTTTTTAAGCCGGGTTCGGGCACGCTCAGTGTCATAGGTCTTTCCTTCGGCCAAGGCGTTCAGGGTTGATGAAATCCGATAGAAACCACCACACGGCTCACAATGAATACGCAAGCCGCCCCCAAACGAAAGATCTTCCAGCGCACTGGTGTTTCCACACAGCGGACAGTTCATAGGCACCTCCTGACCATTCAGCTATGGCCGCTTTCAGCCCGCCAATACGCTGACAACCTGGATAGGTATGAGTGACGAATAGCGGGGACATGTTGATATCGACATGGACTATCCATGGAGGTTGCTTGTTTTTCGGTAGGAGCTGGCTTGCCGGCGAAAGCGGCCTCACGTCATGCACCGCCTATGAACACGCCTTCGCCGGCAAGCCGGCTCCTACGGGGGCTACGATCTTTTGATCTTATTTCAGCTTCGCCAACAACGCCTTGGCGGTTGCTTCAGACGAGGCCGGGTTCTGACCGGTCAACAACAAACCGTCCTCGATTACGTAACTCGCCCAATCATCGGCCTTGGAGTAAATCCCACCGCTGGCCTTGAGCATGTCCTCCACCAAGAATGGCACTACGTCCGTCAGCTGCACAGCGGCTTCTTCGGAATTGGCGAAGCCCGTCACGCGCTTGCCTTTGACCAAGGGCTGGCCATCCTCATCCTTGACGTGGCGCAACACCCCCGGCGCATGACAGACCGCCGCCACTGGTTTGCCCGCCTTGTAAAACGCTTCGATCAGCGCAATTGAAAAGGGGTCTTCAGTGAGATCCCACAGGGGGCCATGCCCGCCTGGATAGAAAACAGCGTCGTAGTCTTCAGACCTCACGGTGCTCAACAACCCGGTAGACGCTAATGCAGACTGGGCAGCGGAATCTTTTCGAAAGCGATCGGTAGCGGCGGTTTGCGCGTCTGGCTCATCGCTTTTAGGGTCCAAAGGTGGCTGGCCGCCCTTGGGTGAAACCAGGGTCAACTGCGCGCCAGCGTCCTTGAAGGTGTAATACGGTGCGGCGAATTCTTCGAGCCAGAAGCCGGTTTTCTTACCGGTGTTACCCAATTGATCGTGGGACGTTAAAACCATCAGGATTTTCATGTCGTTCTCCACTCGATTTCAGGATTGTTCAGTGACCTCGGCGCTGGATTTGACCTTCGGGTAGCGCTGTTCGTTGCGATGATTGCTCATGGCCTTGATGCGCAAGAAATTGCTCAGTCGCTCATCCCAAAAGCCCCCGCAACCAGGTTTAACAAGACCTCCCGCCGAGTACGCAAGAAGTTGCGCGGTGGTGCGCAGCTTCTTGCGCTCTTTTTCAGGTGTTCCTTGCCGAAAACCCTCTCGGCGCTTTAAAAAACGCTTCAACCATCTGATTTATATAGCTTTCAGTATTTCTGGCACGGTCCTTGAGAACAGTCAGGCACCCACCGGGCAATACTGCCTCCCGGGCACCTAACTTTCAGCAAGGAGCGCATCCATGGCTACACCAGCGTATATGTCCATTACTGGCGAGAAACAAGGCCTGATCACTGCCGGCGCGTTCACCGCCGACTCCATCGGCAACGCCTATCAGGAGGGTCATGAAGACCAGGTCATGGTTCAGGCTTTCAGCCACGACGTGATCATCCCGCGCGACCCACAGTCCGGCCAACCGACCGGTCAGCGCATACACATGCCAGTCGTGATCACCAAGGTCTATGACAAGTCTTCGCCATTGCTGCAAGCGGCGTTGACCTCCGGCGAGCGCATGAGCGAAATCGTTATCCAGTGGTATCGCACCTCGGCTCAAGGCACCCAGGAGCACTACTACACCACCAAACTGGAAGACGCGATCATCGTCGCCATCAACAACAAAATGCACAACTGCCAGGATCCGTCGAACTCGCACTTCACGCATCTGGAAGAAGTGCAGTTCACCTACCGCAAAATCACCTGGACCCACGAAGTATCCGGTACTTCGGGTTCCGATGACTGGCGCGTTCCGGTCGCCTGATCCAGGCCGACCGTCTCAAGCATCGGCCAGCTCTGCTGGTCGATGTTGTTTGGGTCACTCAAGAAGCATCTCAAATTGAAAATGGACTCAGGGCACAAACGCCATCACGGAAACAGGAGAACCGGATCCCTCTTTCAGTCGAAGCACGCCAATGACCAATGTCGTGCCTTTCGCGGGTAATTGATCGAGGTTAGTCAGGCACTCCAGGACAATGCCCTCTCTCGCCAGAATCTGGCTGTTGGTGGCGTAAGTCGTGTTCTGCCCTGGATCAGCTCCGTGCGTATCGATACCGACACCGGCTATCCGGCGTTCTTCAAGCAGAAACTTTGTCGTCGCGGCCCCCACACCGGGGAAGTGTGGCCCGCTTGCATCTTCATTGATAAAACGCTTGGGATTGTCCCACAAGGCTTGCCATCCCGTATAAAACAGCACAACAGAACCTTGGTCGATGCGCCCATGAGTCTGTTCCCATTGCTCGATGTCCTGGATGCCAATCACATAGTCCGGGTTGTTCCGGGACTGGGTTCGAATATCAATCACGACGGCCAGCCGCACCAGCGATTCTGGCTTATAGGCATCAATCCCAATGGCAGTGGGGTGAAAACTATTAGGCGCGTTCATATGGGTTGCACTGTGCTCACCCATGCTGAAACGCCGCAGGTAATAACCGTCTTTTTCCTGTGAGGCCACCACATCGAATGTCACCGGCGGGTCGTCAGGCCAAAGTGGAATGGACGGGCTGATGATATGGCTAAGGTCGATGACCTTTCGAAACTGAATACTCTGCATTCCTTTGACGTCCTTATTCTCTGCGAAACTTTTAGCGACGCCGACCGTTAGCAAAGCGGCCAGCAGCCTATGGATACCCGCTTAAGACAGCTCTGTTTTGCTTTGATATCGGAGAGTATCAATATTGATCGCTTCAATGCATCACCGTAACCGTCCGGGATCCAGACCGCGATCATCCATCGCTTTAAACCTATCCAATAAAAATGGGCGACCTCAAGGTCGCCCATTTTTATATCCGAAACTTTAAACATCACCTCCCGGAGAAGGTGTTCGCCCAGTGTAATGGCCTGGCAATCCATGCACCGGTAAAGAGCCCTGACACCGGGCGAACGGGAAAGATTTTAATGGAATTTGGCCGATATGTCCTAGTGTATAAACATGAAATTTATGCACATATTATTTCGTAAGATTTTGCTTACATAACCCATACAACCCTCTTAAAACTCACGAGCCAGGCCATTAAAACTGATTGTTCTTATACAACAATCTGCCCAAGAACAATCAATTCGTACAAGTAATGATCAGCTTGGGTGCTGAGTGGTCACTTTCAGCACATCGGTATAGGTCACTACCACGCTCTGCCCTACTTTCAGATCTTTCAATTTCGCTTGGACTTCAGGCCTTTCGACGTTGACGGTTTTGGTTTGGCCGGCCGGGTTCTGGAAGGTCACCTGGTTTTTCTTCAGGTCGATGTGAGTGATTTTCAGTTGGACCTGTACCTGACGGTAGGCTTCGCCGCCGGGGTTGGGATTGTCTTTGGTGGCGCGGATTTCGCCAGTGCGTTCGATGGAACCTGGCAGGCCTTTGTCGACGTCGGTGTCGAGGTAGGCCGCGACGGAGCGAATCACTTCGACGTTGACCTGATCGCCGACTTTCAGTTTGCCGAGGTTTTTGGCCTTGTCGCTGAGTTGTATATGAACCTGCCGACCTTCGGCACCTTCAAGGACGACCTGGTGTTTGGCGGCGTCGACTGCCAGGACTTTGGTGACGACCTGATCGGCTTCCACGGCGGCGGACAGCGGGATGTCGGCGGCGACGGCGCTGAGGCTGGCGGTGGACAGGAGCGTGGCGAGGGCGATGGCTTTGGTCAGTGCGTTGAGCTTCATAAGCGGTACATTCCCTGTGATGGATGGCAGCAGACGGCTTTAAAATCCGGGTTCGGCGCGTCCGTGCCGATGAGCATAGACGCTGTTCAGGGAGTGTTCGCAGTTTCTTGCGCGGTGGACTCTCCGCTGTCTGTGCCCTTACCGCTTTCCTTGCGCCGGGTCGGGTCGGTGGGGCGCAGGGCGTCGTTGTCGCGCTCGACTTCGCCTGGTGGCCGGGGTTCGTCGGGGTTTTCCGAGGGGGTGGTCGGTTTGCGATTCATGGGGTTTTCCTCAGGCTTCGGGATCATTGACTTCGTGGGCGACGTTCACGGCCGGCGAGTCTTTGTGGGATTGATCGGCCTTGGCTTTGAGGATCTGCCATTGATCGAGGTCGATGGCGCCCTGCCCCAGCAGATCGTCGGCGATGCGCAACAATTCGCTGTAATGCACGTCGGGAGATTGCTGCCAGTAGGCCTTGTCTTCGAACAGCCGCTGCCAGGTGGCAAGGGTGGGCGGTTTGAGGTCGTCGCTCATGGCGGGCTCCCGTGAAATGGGCTTCATTACGTAGGAAAACGGCGTGGCGCCGAGAGTTCCGGGTCAATACCCGGTCATTTCCAGATACCCCTGCCCGCCATGGCTGCCGCTGAGCCGCACCGGCCCTTCCCAATAGGGAATGCGCAAGTCCATCCAGGCCTTGGGGTTGAGGGCATCGATCGTGATATCGAGTTGCCTGGCGGGAATGTTGATCGACCAGCGTACAGGCATCGGACGCCCTGCCACGTTGGCGGTGTCTTGCGGTGTGAGGCGAATGTCATCGGCCTGCAACAACTGCGTCTGCCCTTGGGCATCGATCCAGGTGCCAGTGAGGTACGGCGCGCCGTCCTTTTGCCGCATGCGGTAGAGCATGACCTGTTCGCCGCTGTCCAGGTGCAGGGAGAACCAGTCCCAACCGGTTTGATTGGCGGTCAGGGGTTGGCTGCTCCATTCGCGGTCGAGCCAGGCCGGGCCGCTGACCGTGTAAGTTTTGCCGTCGATTTCCAACGTGCCGCTGGCCTGGAAAAACGGCTGGCTGTAATAGTACGACGCCTGTCCTTGTTCGGATTTCTGGCTGAAGCCTTTGTCGCCCTGAAGCACCAGTGGACGTGTGGAAGTCAGTCGCAATTGGTAGCCGAAGGACTTGTCGCGCGCGCTGAGTTGCAGGTCCGCCAGAGGATCTTCAGCGGTGGCCTGACTGCTGAAATGCCAATCATCGATCCATGCCTTGAACGGCGCCAGGCTCACGCCGGCCTGACCGACGCCGCCTCGGGCGTAGCGTTCGGCGGCATGGTGCACCGTGGCGGAAGTCACCGCCGCATGGCCCAGCCAGATAGTCTGATTGCTCCAGCCGGATTGTTCGGGAGTCGCTTTCAAGGCGCTGCGAAACAGCGTCCATTGCGCGCCGAATTCCTGGCCCTGATCGTCCTTGAGATTGGCCGTGACATACCACCATTCGATGCGAAAGCCATCGTGGGGGCCGTGGTCCGCCGGGAAATTGAACACTCGCCCAGGCACCACCGGGGTAAATGCCTCGGCCTGATGGCCGAGGCCGGCGAAGCCTTTTTCCGGCGCGGGCGTGTTGTCGCACCCACTCAGCAGCGCCATTAACAACACGCTGACCTTAATCTTCATGAGCAAACGTCCTCAGCAGATCCGCCGGTTGCGTGCGATACAGCGAGTACAACGGCCATGCTGAAGCGAGCAATGTTGCGAGCAACGCCAGGCCCATCAACTGCAACAATTGCAACGGAAACACCCGCAATGGCAAGCGCCAGCCGAAGGCCTGAACGTTGATTACCGTGTCCAGGCACCATGCCAATGCAATGCCCAACGGCAATGCCAGCACCAGCGTCAACACCGCCAGCAACCAGGTTTGCCCCAGGTTCAGCAGCATCAACTGGCGTCGCGTCACGCCCAGAGCCCATAGCGGTGCGAGTTGTCCGAGGCGGCTCTGGCTTTGGGTCAGCAGGCTGATAAACAACGCCACACCCGCGACGCAAAGCGTCAGGCTGTTGAGCGCGGCGGTGGCGGCGAAAGTGCGTTCGAACACTTGCGTGGACCAGCCCTTGAGCCGGGCCTGATCGACGATGCGGCTGTCGTCCAGGGCGAAGCGGGTTTGCAACGCGGTCAGGAATCCAGGAATCGATGCCGGGTCGATGCGCAGGTTGAATCGGTTGGGCGTCAATTGTGGCCAGCCGCGCAACAGATGATTGATGTTGACCAGCAAGTGCCCCTTGGGATTGCCATAGTCGGCATAAATCCCGACGATCCGTGGCGACCATGGGCCATTCGGTGTGGGGATCGTCAGGTGATCACCAAGGCGTACCTTCAGCCGCCGGGCCAGTTGCTCGCTGAGCATCAGTGCGTCGTCCTTGGCCAGTCGATCCCAAGGGTTGTCGCCCAAGGCTTCCAGCAGTGGCCAATGCTGACGATACGTCGGGTGATCGATCACGCCAAAGATGTCTGCCGGCCAACCCTGCAACTGGATCGACACTTGCCAGTTCGGCAGCACCGCGGTGACTTGGGGTTGTTGTTTGAGCCAGGTGTGCAGTTCTCGAGCCTGGGCGGGATTTTGCGGATTGAGGTACAACTCGGCGGTCAGGCGTTGTTCGAGCCAGTTGCTGAACGTCTGACGGAAACCGGCGGTCATGCTGCCGGCGCCGATGTTCGCCGCCAGCGCCAACAACAGCGCCATCAAGGCCAGGCTCAGGGCCGGCAGTTGTTGACGGCAGTCGGCGAGAAACCATTGGCCGAGCACCGAACGACTGCGCCCGAGCACCCAGTCGAGCACGCTGTTCAACACCACCGGCAAGGCCAGTGCGGCGCCGATCAACAAGGCGGCCATCAGCACGAAACCGCTGCTCAGGCTGTCGCCGAAGATCAACGCCAATAACGCGATCACCGCGGCCATCGCGGCGACCCAACCCTGGCGCCGCAACCAGCGCGCGTGAGCCTGATGCCAGGCCTGCGGCTCGGCCAACGCCAGCAACGGCAAACGCGCCGCCCGCAGCAAACTGTTGGCGCCGGCCAGCAAGGCGCCGAACAGGCTCAGGCCGATACCGCTGAGCCACCACAACGCACTGAGGTTCAACCGCCCCGGCACTTCGGCGCCGTACAAGCCGCGCAGGCTGGCGGCGACATCTGGCAACAACACACCCGCCAACAGGTAACCGCTGACGACGCCGGCGATACCACCGATCAGCGCCAGGCCACCCAGTTCGACGGCAAGGCAGGCAATCAGCATGCGGGCGCTGACCCCACAGGCGCGCAGAGTTCTGAGCAAGCTTCGGCGTTGCTCCAGCGCCAACCCGATCGCCGCGTGAACGATAAACAGGCCGACCACAAACGACAGAAAGCCCAAGGCATCGAGGTTCAGGTGAAAGCTCTCGGTCAGGCGCGCGAGATTGTTTTCTTCGCCGCTGCTTTTGAACTGAAGCTGACCCTTGAACTGATCAGGCAGGGTCGCGGTGAAGTCCTTGGGCAGCAGCAGCCGTGACAATTGATCCGGCAATTGCAGAATCTGCTGGGCGAAGCCGATGTCCACCAGCAACACGCCGGGCGCCATGTCGGTCTGGGCACGCAGCGGCGGCAAGGTGACTCCGCTCTGGGCCACCGGGGTTTGACCTTCATGCAAGCCCAACACCTGCAAAGTCTGCGGTGAAATCCAGGTGCTGCCCGGCGGGGTGAAAAACTCGACAACCTGTTCGATCGGCAACGACTGCCCGGCCACTGCGGAACCGGCCGGCAGCGACACCGGTTCAATCCCCATCAACTGCAAGCGCTGGTCTTCATGGCCCTTGAGCGTCACCCGGCCTTGCAACACAGGCGATACCGGCCAACCCCCACGACGCAGGTCGACAAACACTTGCTGGGAAAACACCCCACCGCCGAGTGCAGTGAGACTGGCTTGCGGTGCGCCGCCGATCAGCTGACTGGCCCTGGCGTAGCTTTCTCGCGCCTGGCTGTTCAGCGCTTGCACGCCAGTCAGCAGACTGGTGGCGAGCCAGAGCCCGGTCAGCACGCTGAAAAATTGCACCGGATGCTGCCGCCAATGACTGAGCAGTGCCCGCAACGTTTCGCGGAAAACCCGCACCTCAGCGCTCGTCCGCGCCAGCCAGACGGCCACCGTGCAGCACCACTTTGTCTGCCAACCGTGCGGCAACCCGTGGGCTGTGAGTGACCATCAACAACGTCGTCGGGCTGTCATCGAGCAGTTCCAGCAACAACTTCAACACCTCATCGCTGGTGGTTTCATCGAGGCTACCGGTGGGCTCGTCGGCCAACAGCAGTTTCGGTTGCGATGCCAAGGCGCGACCCAGAGCGACGCGCTGCTGTTGCCCGCCGGACAGTTGCTCCGGATAGCGCCGCAGCAAATCCTGCAACCCAAGACGTTGCACCAGATGCGCTTGCCAACGCGGATCGTGGCGCCCGGCCAGACGCGCCTGAAACGCCAGATTGTCTTCGACGCGCAAACTGCCGATCAGGTTGAACTGCTGGAACACCAGACCGATTTCGGTCCGCCGCCAGTTGGCCAGTTGGCTTTCGGTCATCTGCTCCAGCCGATGCTCGCCGCTGCGGATGCTGCCACGGTCGACCTTGTCCAGTCCGGCGATCAGGTGCAGCAAGGTGCTCTTGCCACTGCCCGACTCGCCCATCAGTGCCAGGCTGCTGCCGGGTTTCAACGTGAGGTCGACGCCTTGCAGCACGGGTAATGGGCCTTGGGGGGTAGCGTAGCTTTTGAAGACGCCCTGGACGTGAAGCATGAAGGGAAACTCTTTTGATGAGTGGGGGCAAGGGTAGAGAGTACACCCGATAATCTCGGGTTGAATGGTCTGACGTCTTCGCGGGCAAGCCTCGCTCCTACAGGTATGCGTCAGTGCAGGATATTGCGATCCGTAGGAGCGAGGCTTGCCCGCGAAGAGGCCCGCTCAATCGCTCAAAATCTCACTGCCCCACCGCCACGCTCGGCACCACCCGCCCCGGCGTCACGATGCTTTTCAGATCAATGTATTTCCACGCTGGCATTGCCCCCAACCGCGCATTGAACCGATAGTTAAACGTGAAATCGTCCGCCGTCGGCACACTCAACGGTTTGCCATACACCGCCTCGATCCCCGCCAGGTCATAGCCCATCAGCTGCAGCAAGGTCGGGAAGATGTTGTAGTGACTGGAGCGATCCTTGTTGGCCGGCAACTGCGCCTGCCAATCCAGGGTCTTCAAACCGCTGCCCGAAATCACCACCAACGGCACCAACCCCTCCTCTTCCACCGGATCATCACCGCAGTGCGTATTGAGCCCCGGGTTACCGCGCTCATGCAGATCCTGCCCATGATCCGAGGTGTAGATCAGCAGCGCATGACTCAAATCCGCTTGGGCAAAAACCCGTGCGAAGAACTCGCCGACATTCCACAACACGGTATTTTTGTAGGCATTGCGGTACAGCGACCAATCATCTGGCTGACCGTCGAAACCATCGCGTGTGCCCGTGTCCGCCACTTCGACAAACCGTCCACGGGGCAAGGTCGGGCGGTAAGCCATGAACGCGTCCGGGTACTTGTCATGCACCGGAAAATGCGCGCCGACCTTGTTGATCACCACCAGCTCAGGCTTACCGTCGTTGAGCAGTTCGATCAGCTTGGCCGCGGCTGCCATGTCGCGGTCGCGCACGCTGCTCCGGTCGAATTGCACGAACTCGTCGATGTCGTTCTTTTCGGCAGCGTTCATCAGGTTCTGCAGGTTGCCACCGGTGCGCTGGGAGTCGATGTAAACGGTGCGCAGCCCGGCCTTTTTTGCGTACTGCCAGATGGAAGGTAATGTGCTGTTGATCCGCATGTAGTCGCCGCGGGTGCCACCGTAGCGCAGGGTGACATTGGTGTCGGCGCTGCAATTGGCGATGGACGCCGCATAGCCGTAATTGAAAATGTCCACGCCTGGGTGCGGTTCCTTGAGGTTGCTGTGCACACCGAACGGCGTGTTGATATCCAGGTAATTGCCGGAAATGCTCTCGTCGATGATCAGCACGATGTCGTGCTCCACCGGCTGATCGATGCGCGTCAGGCTCACTGGTTCACGCGGGCCGACGGTGTTGTGCAGTGCTTCATAGGTGAACAGGTTCAAATAGGCCAACGGTGTGTACATGATCGGTAAGCCACGGGCGCCCTCGCCGGCCCGCACGAACAGTACGACGCTGAGCAGTAACACCCCGAGCACCGGTGCAGCCACCAACAGCGCACCCGGTAATGGCGCCCGTCGACGCGGCTTGAGCCCGATACCGAACAGCAACAACAACCCACTGACCGTCCCGCTGATGATTGCATCGCGGTACTGGTAAGCCGCTTCCTGGATGAACCCACCGGAATACACCAGTGACACAAAACTGCTGTAAGTCATGTAGCCGGCAGTCACTTGCGTATAGACATCAAAGAACACCGCCGAGCCAAACATCGCCAATGCGAACAGATGGCGGATCAGCGTCTGACGGATGTACGCAGTCATGAACAGCGCCACTGCCAGCACGACGAACATTGCGCCATATAGCAGCATCGGAAAACCAATGCCCAGCGCGTCAAGACGATCGAGGTAGTAGTCGTAATTCTTGAGCAGATACAGACCCAGCAGCAGTTCTTTGAAGTAACGGATCATGGTGTTTACAGCGCCTCCATGACCAATGGATTGTCGGCCACTTTCTGACACTAGCACCGAGCCATCGAAGCGCAAGAAATGCCGGTTTTTTGCCGAAAGCGTCAAAAAAATGTTGAATCAAATCTGACACAGCAAAATGCCTGTAACCCTTGTATTACAGGCCTTTCGACCGTTTATCGCATTCTTGAAAACCTTAAAAACAGCTCAAAACCGCGGTAAATCCAGCAGTGGCAAGCACTTGATGGCAAAGAGCCCGTGAAATCAGGGTTTCCTGCCCCGGTAACCCGTCATTTTGCTGACACGCTTTCCCACGGCTGGGCTATACCCCTTTTGACAGTCTCACTTCAGTTACATCCACCGTTTTACGAGGCACGCCAATTATGGACGTGAGCGTATTTGGTACGGGCTATGTCGGTCTGATTCAAGCTGCAGCATTGGCCGATGTCGGACATCGTGTGCTGTGCGTCGATATCGATCTCGACAAGATCAAGCAACTGCAGCTGGCCGTGCCTCCGATCAGCGAACCGGGACTGTCCAGCACACTGGAAGACAACATCAAGGCCGGTCGCCTGCTCTTCTCCACTCAGGCCAGTGACGCGGTCGAACACGCCGAGCTGATTTTCATCGCGGTGGGTACACCCGCCGATGAAGACGGTTCCGCCGACCTCAGCCATGTGCTGAATGTCGCTCGGCAGATCGCCAGTTTCATGGAGTCCGACCGCACCCTGATCATCAAGTCCACCGTGCCGGTAGGCACCGCGGACCAAGTGGCGAGCACCGCCAGCGAAGAGCTGCAACGCCGTGGCAAACAGGCGTTGAACGTGCGGGTGGTGTCCAACCCGGAATTTCTCAAGGAAGGCAGCGCCCTGGCCGATTGCATGCGCCCGGATCGAATCATCGTCGGCACCAATGACGATCAAGCGCGCAACCAATTGAGTGAACTCTACGCGCCGTTCTGCCGCAACCGCGAAAAGCTCATGTTCATGGACAACCGCAGCGCCGAGCTGACCAAGTACGCCGCTAACGCAATGCTCGCCACCCGCATCAGTTTCATGAACGAACTGGCCAACCTCACCGAGTTGCTGGGGGCCGACATCGAAGCGGTGCGCAAAGGCATCGGCTCGGACCCACGCATCGGTTACCACTTCATCTACCCCGGCTGTGGCTTCGGCGGCTCGTGCTTTCCCAAAGACCTGCGCGCCCTGCTGCATACCGCCGAACACCACGGCATGCCATTGCGTCTGCTGCGCAGCGTCACCGAGGTGAACGACAGCCAGCGGCACATTCTGTTCAGCAAACTGCAGGCGCTGTTTCCCGATGGCCTGGTGGGCAAATCCATCGCGATTTGGGGCCTGGCCTTCAAGCCCAATACCGATGACATGCGCGAAGCTCCCAGCCGTTATCTGATGGAGGCGCTGTGGACCGAAGGTGCGAGCGTGCAGGCTTACGATCCGGAAGCCATGTCCGAGTGCCGGCGCATCTACGGCTACCGCAATGACCTGCACCTGTGCGCTACCCGCGACGACACTCTGGAAGATGCCGACGCGCTGGTGATCTGCACCGAGTGGAAGAATTTCCGTGTGGTCAATTTCGACCTGCTGGCGAGCAAACTGCGCGCGCGGGTGATCGTCGACGGGCGCAACCTCTACAACCCGGAACAGGTGGCGGCGGCTGGTTTGCACTACAGCGGCATCGGGCTTCGGCACATCGTTCCCGAGGTGCCACGGCCATGAACATACTCGTCACCGGCGCGGCCGGTTTCATTGGCGCCCATTGCGTGTTGCGGTTGATACGTGACGGGCATCAGGTGTGCGGGCTGGATAATTTCAACGATTTCTACGACCCGCAACTCAAACACGACCGCGTGGATTGGGTACGTGGGCACGTCGGTGATTTCCCGCTGGCGACCATCGATCTGGCCGACGCCACGGCCCTCGACGCCTTGTTTGTGTGTGAACAACCGGAGGTGGTGATTCACCTCGCGGCCCAGGCCGGGGTGCGTTATTCCCTGGAAAATCCGCGGGCTTACGTCGACAGCAATCTGAGCGGGTTCCTGAACATCCTCGAAAGCTGCCGCCACCACCCGGTCAAGCACTTGATCTACGCCTCGTCCAGTTCGGTGTACGGCGCCAACCAGCACACGCCTTACTCGGTCAAGGACGGCGTCGACCATCCGTTGTCACTGTACGCCGCAACCAAAAAAGCCAATGAGCTGATGGCCCACTGCTACAGCCATCTGTTCGGCATTCCCTGCACCGGTTTGCGTTTTTTCACCGTGTACGGGCCTTGGGGCCGGCCAGACATGTCGCCGATCCAGTTCGCCCGGGCGATTGCCGAAGGCCAGCCGCTGAAGCTGTTCAACTACGGCCAGCACCAGCGGGATTTCACCTACATCGACGACATCATCGAGAGCATCGCTCGTTTGCTCGACCGCGCGCCCCAAGCGGCACCGCACTGGAACCGCGAACAACCGGACCCGGCCAGCAGCATGGCGCCGTGGCGCATTTACAACATTGGTGGACAACAACCGGTGGAGCTCAAGGACTACCTGGCGCTGCTGGAAAAACACCTCGGACAAAAAGCCCTCGTCGAGTTGCTGCCCCTGCAACCGGGCGATGTGCTCAACACCTGCGCCGATGCCAGCGATCTGGCGCAGGCCACCGGTTTCCAGCCACGGATCGAGCTGGATGAAGGACTCGGACGATTCATCGTTTGGTTCCGTGACTACTACCCACTGCGCATCGCCCACTCGCCGCTCGCGTCCGGGCTTCAGCGGAGGCCCCTATGACTGGACAAGAAAAAGGCATGTTGCTCAATCACATGCAGCGTGACAAACGCCTGGATCCCGAACACCGAATGCGCCTGGACACGGCGATCCACATGCAGGGGCGCGGCTGGTTGACTGGCCGCTACGGTGGTCGCCCCTGGACCCTGTCGCGAACCAACCGGGTGGTCGCATGCCTCGGCGCGCTGGTGATTTTGTTGCTGATCTCCCCTGTGCTGCTAGGCCTGGCGCTAGTGATCAAGTTCAGCAGCCCGGGACCGGTGATGTTCGTGCAGAAGCGCACTGGCTACCGCGGCCGCCTGTTCGGCATGTACAAGTTTCGCACCATGGTGAGCAACGCCGAGGAGCTCAAGGAGTCTTTGCGGCACCTGAACAAGCACGGTGCCGACGCCATCGATTTCAAGATCGACAACGACCCACGGATCACCCTTATCGGCGGCTTCCTGCGGCGCAGCAGCCTCGATGAACTGCCGAATCTGATCAATGTGGTCAGCGGCGACATGCGTTTGGTCGGTCCGCGACCGACTTCATTCAACGCCTATCGCTACAAGGACAGTCACCTTGCACGCCTGAGCATCTACCCCGGCATGACCGGCCTGTGGCAGATCTCCGGGCGCAGCAATATCAACTTCGACCAGCGCGTTGAGTTGGATCTCAACTACATCGCCGAGCAGAGCCTCTTGCTTGATCTGAAGATCCTGTTGAAAACCCCCTTCAAAGTATTCAGCGGCCACGGAGCGAGTTAAATGGACGGTTCATCGAACAAAAGCCTGACCATCGCCAGCCCGAGCGAGTCCAACCTGACCTCGACCGTGCTCGACCTGGATCTGCGGATCCTCTTCCTGACCGCTGCCAATGCAGGCACCGGCACCACCACCAGCGCCCTGGCGCTGGCCAGTCAACTGGCGTCAATGAGCAGCGGCCAAGTGCTGCTGGTCGACGCCAGCCAGTCGGAGGGCAACCTCACGCAGCAACTGGGGCTGACCAAAGAACGCGGCTTTCGCGACCTGCTGTTCAACGACTCCCCGCCGCTGCTGCAGGACTGCCTGGTGAACGTCTCCAGCCTGCCCTTTCACATCCTGCCGAACGGGCGGCACACCCGCGGCGCCGAGCACCTGACGACCGAGCAATTAGCCCCGTTGCTCGATCAACTGGGCGATCGGTATCGCTTCGTGGTGATCGACGGCGACGCGGTGTATTCGGCCGCAGACACGCTGGTCATCAGCACCCTGGTGGACGGCGTGATCATGGTGGTGCGCGCCGAAGACACGCGTTGGGAAGTGGCCCAGGCCGCGGTCCAGCGCCTGACCCAGGCCGGCGCAAAACTGGTGGGCAGCGTCTTCAACCGGCGCAAGTACTACATGCCCAAATGGCTTTACAAAAACCTGTAAGCAACCGCAGAAAGGATGACGCCATGAACGCCAAAATGCTTGTCCTGCTGTTGCTGCCGCTTGCAGGTTGCTCCAGCACAAGTGAAACCCAGAACATGCCGGTGCAGATCCTCACGGCCGAGCCGGCCAATGCCCAGGCCACCGACATGCCCAGGGTCGAACAGACCTTGCGGCCCAAGGATGTGCTGGATGTGATCTATCACATCAGCACCAGTAGCTCGGGTGCTTACCGCATTCAGCCCGGTGATCAGGTCGCCCTGAACTTCACCGCCGCCAGTCAGCTCAACGGCACTCAGCTGGTGCTGCCCGACGGCACCATCGAACTGCCGGGGGCTAACACCGCGGTGAAAATCGGCGGGCTGACGGCCGTCGAAGCGCGGCAGGAGATCCAGCGCGCCTATGAGCGCAAATCCCTGTTTCAGCCCAATCGCAATCAGGTGACGGTGCTGGTCACCAGCCCGCTGAGCAACGAGCTAAACCTCAAGAGCAACCTGAGCCAGCCCGGTAGCGGTATGACCCGGGAGATCACCGTGGGCAACGACGGCTATGCGAGCTTTCCGGAAATCGGCTCCGTACCGCTGCAAGGCATGACGGTCAACCAACTGGAAACCTTCCTCAATCAGCGCTACGCACAATTGCCGGGGCGGATGAAGGTCGACGTCATGCTCAAGTCCACCTCGGGCAACGAAATCTATGTGCTCGGTGAAGTCGCGCAACCGGGTTCCTACCCGATTCGCCGGCCGGTCTCGGTCCTTGAAGCGCTGACCCTGGCCCGGGGCACCAACGTCAAGGCGCGGCTCGATTCGGTGGTGATCATGCGCCGCACCGGCAACCATGTGCAGGCCGTGCATTACGACGTGGAAAAAGCCTTGTCCGGTGACGCGTCGCAGATTGCTTACCTGCAACCGGACGACATGCTCTACGTGCCCAAGACCAAACTGGCCAGCGCCGGTGAGCTCGCGCGGCAACTGGCGGACGTGGTGTTGTTCCAGGGGGTGGGCTTCGGTTTCGCCTACCGCGTCGATAACAAAGACAGCGACAACTAACGCTCAGGTGACCGACCATGAACCCAAAGGAAAACTACCTGCATGAGTTCTTCAGGATTTTCTTCGCCAACAAGCAGTTGGTGAAACGCGTCTTCCTGATCTTTGCAGTGATCGCCCTGATCTTGCCGCTGATGCTCAAACAGAGCTTCGACATTACCGCGCAGGTGATCGTGCAGTCCAAAAAACTCTCCCAGGGAGACGCCACCACGTCCCTGACCCAAAGTGACGCCTCATTCATTCCGCCGTCACTGGCAGACATGGAAACCGAGAGCAATATCCTGCGTTCGCCGGCCCTGATCCGTCAGACCATCAGCGACCTGCGGGACAAAGGCGAGTACGCGCCCAACCCCGGGATCTTCAGCAGACTGGTGACCGAACCGATCACACGTTTTGTGACCACCCCCTTGCGTGAATACATGGTCAATCCGGTGCGCGATGCATTCGGGCTTGAAATCGATCCGGTTCGGGACACCGCCCTGGATACCTACACCCAAGAGGCCGTCGATAACCTGAAAATCGAAACCCTGCCGGGTTCCAACGTGATCTCGATTGTCTACAGCTTTGGCGATCCCGCCCAAGGCACCCGGTTTGTCGCCGCGCTGCTGCAAAACTACCTGGCTAGCCGCCAGGAGCTGCAATCGATCGACCTGCCGCAGAGCTTCTACGAAACCAAGAAGAAGCAATATCAGGTGCGTCTCGATGGCCTTGAAGGTACGCGACTGGCGTTGCTCGAAGGCGTGGCTTCATCCGATCCGAAGGAAGAAATCACCTTCCGCCTCAATGCCATCAACACCGAGGAACAGGCCCTGAACCTGTATCAGGATCGGCTGTTGCAAAGCCAGCGCTGGCTCGACTACCTGAAAACCGCCCTGACGTCAGCCACCAATACGTCCCGGCTCAGCGATTACACCTTCCCCTTCACCTTCACCACCACGGTGGACAACATCGCGTTCGAAGACCGGGAGATCAGGCAGCTCGGTGAACAACTGACCACTCAGGTCAGCCGCTACATGAACGACCTGGCGGTCTTCCAGCCGGGCAGTGAACCGATGCTGTTGACCCGCGAGCAGATTTCCCGCACCCGTCAACAGTTCCTGAAAATCGTCAGCAACCGGATTCAGGAGCGGACCAACGACCTGGCGATTGTCACCTCGGTGATCAAGCAGAAAACCGCGCGCATCGCCCAGTTCAAGGACCGCATCCATCAGTTGCAAGTGGCTCAAAGCAAGTTGCAGCAGATGGACACCGAGATCAATGCCTTGCACGCGGCGTTCTCCACCTACGCCCAACGCTTTGCCGAAAGCAGTTCCGCCGGTTTGCTGGACAACGATATGTCCAACGCCCGGGTACTCAGCCCGCCGTACGAACCAACCGAAGCAGCGTTTCCCAAACCGCTGCTGATCATTCCGTTCGGGATGCTGACCGGTCTGCTGCTGGCGATTGCCTTCGTCTACGTGCGTGAGTTCTTCGATCATCGCTTCAAGCATCCAGCGCAAATCACCCATGAACTGGGCTTGCCGGTGCTGTTGGTGATCAACGAGCAAGACGTCATGCCGAACAATCCGCACAAAAACTGGACCGTGGATAGCTTCGTGCATTGGGTGCGCCATTGAACGGGCCGCTCAGCGCCAGCGCTCTGCCGATCATGCATTTGATCAGCAGCGGCGGCTTCTATGGCGCTGAGCGGATGTTGCTGGACCATTGCCTGGCGACGCCGGGGCAGCACCAGGTGCTGTTTCTCGATGCGCCGCCCGTGCTGATCGCGCGATTTCGCGAGGCAGGGGTCGACTGCCGCAGCTTTACGGGTTTGAGGGAATTGCTGCGTCATCTACGTCAGCGGCGAGCTGAACAGCCACTGATCAATACGCACAATTTCAAGGGTTTGTTATTTGGCTGGGTGAGTGCGACGTTGCTGGGCTTGCCGTTGGTGATTACCCAACATGGTTTCACCCCGCGCAGTCGCAAGCAACGCCTCTACGGCTGGCTGAGTTTGCAACTGTGCCGCACGGCGTCGGTGCATCGCGTGGTTTGCGTGGCTGAAAGCATCGCCGTACTGCACCGCAAGGCCAGTGTCCGGACGGAGAAACTGCAAGTGATTCCCAATGGTCTGCCAACAGCCAGCAACCTGCTGTCCAACAACGTCAAACACCCGCGCTGGCTGGCGGGTTACGTCGGCCGGTTGAGCAATGAAAAAGGCCCGGACCTGTTTCTCGATGCCCTAATTCCGCTGTGCCGGCAACACCAGCAACTGGACGCGGTGATGCTCGGCGACGGCCCGGAACAGCAAACCTTACTGGCGCGGATTGCCGCCGCCGGTTTGCACAAACGCATCACCTTGCCGGGTTATCAGACCGACATGAACCGGTGGTGGCCGCAACTCGATGCGCTGGTGATCAGCTCGCGCACCGAGGGCACGCCGATGATTTTGCTGGAGGCGATGCAGGCCGGAGTGCCGGTGGTGGCGTTCAGCGTCGGCGGGATTCCCGATGTGCTGGAGGATCGGCACAACGGCTTGCTGGCGACACCCACCGACAGCACCGCCCTCGCCCTGCAGATCGATACGCTGCTGAACGAGCCGGCACTGGTTCGCGAACTGATCGATAACGCAAGACGTACGCAATTGGACCGTTACGACCTGAAGGCTTTGGCCGAACGCTGGTCGCAGCTTTATATCCGTACTGCACGGGAGGCACGCGCGTGATCTTTCCGCTCTCGATCGTCAGTCTGCTCGCCCTGGTCTGCCTTGGTTTGCTGGCCAGTCCTTATCCCTATCTGGCACCAGGCGCAGTCCTCGGTCTGGTCGCCATCGCGGTGCTGTACCGCAAACCCGCCTGGGGTTTATTGGGCATCGCGGCGCTGGTCCCATTCGAAGGTTTCTTCAAGGGCAATGCGCTGTCGGGCACCAAATTCATCGGTGCTTCGCTGGCGCTGATCGTGATGTTGCAACTGGCTATCCACCAGATTCCGTCCGAGCGCCTGCGCAGCAACATCTGGCGCTACCTGATCTGGTTCATGGTGTTGTACCTGTTGAGCATGATCAATACCGACAACCTGGACATGTCCCAGAGTCATCTGCGGGATCTGAGCGTCGGCCTGGTGCTGTTTGTGATCACCTTGCTGATCGGCCGTGATTTGAACCTCGATCTGTTCGCCCGGCTGGTGACCCTCAGCGTCAGCGCGACCTGCGCACTGGCCATGTTCTCGGTCAAGTATCAGGATCAGGGCCGCGCCGCCGGACTGCTGGAAGACCCGAACTCGTTTGCCCTGCTGATCGCCTTCGCCGTGCCATTGGCTCTGCTACTGGTGATTCGCAGCCCTAACCTGTTGCACCGATTGTTCTGGGGCGCCTGCTGCATTTTGCTGCTGGGCGGCATGACCAGGACCGATTCCCGTTCCGGGCTGGTGGTACTGTTCCTCAGCTTGATGATGGGCGCATGGCACTACCGCGCTCAACTGCCACGCATCCGTCCACGCCATCTGGGCTTTGCCATGCTCGGCCTTGCGATTGTGATTCCGCTGGCGATTTATTCGATGCCAGCCGGTTACATCGCGCGCATCCAGTCCTTGAGCATCTTGAAGGCCGGTGCCAAGAGCCAGGACGAATCCCTCGGCCGCCGGACGTCGTACATCCTGGTCGGCAGCCAGATCATTCGCGAGCATCCACTACTCGGTTCCGGCCCCGGCACTTTCCCGCTGCATTACGCCACCACCGGTTACTCCAAGATATTTTCTGCTAATCGCAAACCCGGCGACCTGTACCGCCGCGCTCACAACACTTACCTGGAAATCTTCAGCGAAGTGGGGATTCCCGCCGGGCTATTGTTCATCGGCATGCTCGGCCTTGGGATGTACAACCTGGTCCGCGCCCGTCATGCCTGGTTGTTGCGAAGGGATTGGGAACAGGCCGACCTGATCACGCACCTGGGCATGAGCTACTTGTCGTTGATGCTGTTTTTGATGTTCCTCAGTGCACCGAATCATAAATACCTGTGGATCATGCTCGCCTTGACTTGCGTGTTGCGCCTCAAGGCTGAAGAACAGCCGCCAACGGAAGCCAGGGTATGAACCGCATCAGCCTCGTCATCCCGATGTACAACGAAGCCCGACACATCGGTCGTACGTTGCTCGCGGCGAAAAAAGCCGCCGAGGCTGCCGGGCTGGAATGCGAGTTGATCGTGGTCGATAACGGTTCCAAGGATCAAGGGCCGCACATGGCGCGGCAAATGGGCGCGCAAGTGCTGGTTCTGCCGGGCCTGCCGATAGGTGCGCTGCGCAATCGCGGCGCCGCCGTTGCCACAGGCGAATGGCTGGCCTTCATTGATGCCGACATCGAAGTGCCCGAGGACTGGCTCACGTTGTTGTTGAGCATCCAATCCGCCGTTCAGGTCGACGTCCTGGGACTGGACCTGCACACCCCGGCCGAAGCCCCATGGTATGCCAGTGCCTGGCAACGCCGCACGTTGCGACCGAACGATGAAACGGTGAAAACAGTGCGATGGTTGCCCAGTTCCAACCTGTTGATGCGTCGTCCATGGTTCGACAAGGTCCGCGGCTTCAACGAAAACCTGCACACCGGCGAAGACAAGGATTTCACCATGCGCCTTTCCCACTCTGGTGCACGCCTGCTGTCCGTCAACCAGAGCGTTGCCCTGCATTGGGGTTACGAGAGCAGTTGGCGCGAATGGATGGGCAAGGAATTCTGGCGTCAGGGAAGTCACCTGCAGTTACTGCGCAGCCACGGCATGAATCTGCGTTTACTGCGTTTCCCGATGCTGTCGATCATCGCCTGGGTGTTGGATTTCATGGCGATATCCGCCCTGCTCAATGGTTTGCCCCAACAGGCGTTATTCATGCTGTTCGTCACCACACTGCCCGCGCTCGCCCAGAGCCTGCGCCAAAGCCTGAAACACCATGACCTTGGCCTGATGCTGCAACTGTGGGGCCTGCACTGGGTGCGCCTGCACCTGGCCGGTGCCGCGCTCCTCCTGAGCCTTTGTCATTGGAATGTCAGGAGGCCGGCCCGTGGCTGAATTCATTTTCTGGTTGTGCCTGTTATTGCCGGTGTATGCCTGGCTCGGCTACCCGCTATTGCTGACGCTGCTCGCGCCGTTGTTCCGCGTGCGGCGTCATGCGCCAGCACAACCGATGAATGTCAGCATCATCATTGCCGCGCACAACGAGGCCCGGCATGTCGAAGAGAAGTTGCGCACCCTGCTCACCCAGGATTATCAGGCGCGCTCGCTACACATCATTCTGGCCAGCGACGGCTCCACCGATGACACCGTGGCCTGCGCCCGCAAGGTCATCGACCCGCGCATCAGCGTGCTCGACCTGCCCCGTCAGGGCAAGGCAGCCACCTTGAATGCCGCCGTTGCCCTGAGCATGGGCGAGGTTCTGGTGTTCACCGATGCCGACAACCAATGGTCGACCGACACCCTCGGCCAGTTGCTCGCGCCCCTGGCCGATCCAGAAGTCGGAGTCTGTGCCGGGCACATGCTGATCCCGGTAGCGGGCACAGGCCTGAGCCTGGGCGACAGCCTTTATCGTCATTACGAAGGCTGGTTGCGCACGATGGAAAATCGCACCGGCTGCATGGTCTCCGCCGACGGCGCCCTGCTCGCCCTGCGCCGCGAGTTGTTCCAGCACGTGCCAGCGGAGGTCAACGATGATTTCTTTATCAGCACCTGCGCGCCGGTGGCGTTCAAACGTATCGTCTATGTGCCCGAAGCACACGTGAGCGACCAGGGCGTCGATGAAATCGCCAAGCAATGGCGCCGTCGTCAGCGCGTCACCGTCGGCGGCCTGCAAAGCCTGGCCCGGCGCCGGGAGCTGCTGAACCCTTGGCGCCATGGCTTGTATGCGGTTGCACTGATCAGCCACAAGCTGATTCGACGCCTGGCACCGATTCTGTTGCTGCCATTGCTGCTGAGCAATTTCTGGCTGTGGAATGTACATGACTTCTATCGCCTGAGCCTGATCGCGCAATTGCTCGGTTACGCGATGGCGATCGTCGGCCTGCTGGATGTGCAACACCGTTTGCCCAAACCTTTTCGCCTCGCCGCATTTGTTCTGGTGACTCTTGCCGGGATGAGTGTCGGTCTGTGGCAGTTCCTGCGCGGCCAGCGGTACGCGCAGTGGAACCCCGAGCAAAATCGTTGAAAGGACCGCGCCATGGCGATCAAACAACTATTGAAACGCACCAGCGGCTGGCTTTATCTCAACTCGCCGGTAGGCCGTCACCAATTGCACGGCGCCGGGGTGATCCTGATGCTGCACCGGGTGCTGGCCAATGACCGCGCCGCCGACCTTCCCCATCGCAATGAACTGTGTGTCGGGCCGAAGGCCTTTGGACACTTGCTGCTCTGGTTGAAAAAACACTTCGACTGCGTGCCGCTGATGGAGATCTTGCAACCCGGCGCCATCAGAACCGGGCGACCAAAAATCGCGCTGACCTTCGACGACGGCTGGCGCGACAACGCCCTGAATGCCTTCCCGTTGCTGAAAAGACATCAGGTGCCGGCGAGCATTTTTCTCTCCACCGATTTCATTGGCAGCCGGCAACGCTTCTGGTGGGAAAGCCTGGGGGAAACCCTGTGGCACAGCCACGGTGAGAAAGCCCGGACACATTTGATTGAATGCCTGCAACGGCTTGGGCGACCGCTACCGGTGCTGCTCGATGATCTGGATGTGCAGCGCCGTAGCCTGGCGCTTTTGCATTTTCTGCAAAGCTTGAAAACCCTGTCCCCGGCTGAACTGGACCGGCTCACCGATCAATGCCCGGAGGAGTCGTTGCCCCAGGCTCTGGACTGGCATCAAGTACGCGCGCTGGAAGCCAGCGGGTTGATCCGCTTCGGCCCCCACGGCGCCAGCCACGCGATTTTCACCGACCTTGACGATCAACGCCTGGATGAGGAATTGAGCCGCAGCCGCAATGCCCTTATGAACAGTTGCAACCAGCCGCTGCCAGTCTACTGCTACCCCAATGGCGATCATGACGCGCGGGTGCGCGAACACGTGGCCGACCACGACTTCCCGTTTGCCCTGGGCACCGTCGGCGGGATTTATCGTGGTATCAGCGATCCATTGGCCTTGCCGCGGATTGGCATCAGCCAGCGCACGGCGCGCAATCCGGAGTTGCTGTCCTGGCGCATCTACCGCGGAGCCAGGCCATGAGTCGCAGCCACTACCTCAAACACCTGGCCCTGAGCATGGGCACCAAATTGGCGATGATCGGCTTGCGACTTTTGCGCAACGTATTGCTGGCGCGGATTCTGGGTCCCAGCGAACGCGGACTGTTTGCGTTGCTCAGTACCCTGCCCGACTTGATCAGCGCCGCCACCAGCGGCGGGTTGAATTCGGCGGTGGGGTATCAGGCGGCGAAGCAACGGCCCATGGGATTGTTGCTAAGCCAGGTGCTGGTGTTCGGTTGCCTGTTGGCGGGTTTGCTGACGTTGTTGGTGGTGGCGCTGGTGCGGGAGTTCGGCAGCGAACTCGACATCACCACACAACTGGGATTGCTCGCCTGGCTGTTGCTGCTGGCGGTACCGCTGACCGTGCTCAAGAGTGGCCTGCTGACCTTGCACAATGCGTCGGGTGGTGTGGTGGCGTTCAATGTCTTGCGGCTGGTGGAATCCCTGGCGCCGCTGTTGCTGTTTCTGGCGTTGTTCTGGATGTGGAAAGACGCGGCGCTGGAAGCGGCGCTGATCAGTTGGCTGGCCGGCATCAGCCTGGTGGTACTGGCCGGGTGGTTCTGGCTCAGGCGCGCCCAGCCCTTGAAGTTGCAATGGGACCGCGCCAGCCAGAATGAACTGTGGCGCTACAGCGCTCGCAGCCATCCGGACTTGCTGTTCCAACAAGTGATTCTGCGCTCCGACTACCTGTTCATCGGCGCCCTGCTCGGCAGCACGGCACTGGGTCATTACGCCATGGCCAGCGCCGCCGCCGAGTTGCTGCTGATCGTCCCGGAAGCGGTGACCACGCCGCTGATGAAACGCCTGCTGCAACAGGACGAAGGCATGGATCGCCTGACACCGTTGGCCCTGCGCCTGACCGCCACGGTGATGCTTGGCGCCTGCCTGAGCATGGCGGTGATCGGTGAATGGCTGATCATCACGCTGTTCGGCATTGCCTATCAGCCGGCCTACCCGGCATTGCTGGCGCTACTGCCGGGGCTGCTCGGTCTGTGCTATGCGAGCATCCTGCGCCTGGACTTGCTGGGCAAAAATCGCCCCGGCACGATTTCGCTGTTGATGGGCCTCGGCGCGTTGCTGAACCTGGCCCTGAACCTGTTGCTGATTCCGATTTACGGCATTGTCGGCGCCGCCACGGCATCGTCCATCGCCTACCTGACGGTCACCCTCGCGCTGCTGGTGATGTATTGCCGGCTGAGCGGCGTGCCGGTCTGGCAAACCCTGATCATCCTGCCCAGCGATGTGGCCCCGATGCTTCAGATACTGCAACGGAAATCGGCATGAAACGCCTCGTGCTGCTGTTGAGCCTGGGCCTCGGTTTGAGCGCTCAGGCGGCGCCCATGCGCTGGTCTGATATTCGCGATGGCAGCCTGTACCTGCAAACGGATCGCCCCGACACGCTGACTGTTCGCTGGGTTCCGGCGTGGCAGGCCGATGCCAACGAAGAACGCCTGTATCTACTCGATGGCAACGGCAACCTGAAGGACGAACGCCTGATTGCCGCCAGTGAAACCCGAGGCAAGCAGAGCTGGCCGCTGGCGCCGAGTGCCGCCAGTTATCGACTGGAAATTCCGGGCTACAGCTTCCGCCGCTACACGATCGAACACGACGAACGCACCGTGGCGTTATTTGCCCCGGCCAAGGTGCATTTCAGCGCCGAAACCCGCGGCGGCGATGAGCTGTATTTCAAGGTCGCGCCGGGGGAACACGCCGTACTGGCCGGCAAGTTTCACGGTGGGATCAATGCCCTGCAGGCCCAGCGCGTGAGCGACAACAAACAGTTGTCCCTGGCGCTGAAACCCCATCGCGCCTATTGGCAGTTCGATCAGCTGGCATTGCCCGTTACCCAGGACGAACAGGTCTGGCGCCTGCGTCTGCAAGGCAGCGGCAAGGTCGCGTTCTGGCTCGATGGCACGGCGAACCTGTTCGCCCAGAACCCGCAGCAACTCAAACCGTTGCGCGAGGACGATGGCCAGACCCGCTTGACCCTGCACAAAGAGATGCTCGGCCCCACCCCGAACCTGGGCATTTACTTGCCCTACGTGCTGCCCCCTCAATCCAGTTTCGCAGCGCTCGATGCACTCAAGCCCCAGGCGGGCACCTATTACAGTTTCGTTGATGTCACCGCGCAAAATCCGCACCACGAAGATGCGTTCCGCCAGCTCTATCAGAACCGCTTCGGCATTACGCAGGACCTCACGCTATTAGCCGGCAGCCAGCGTCAGGCCGATCTGCGGGCCGACACCCAAAGCAATGCCGGCCTCGACGCCTGGCTCGCCGCCACTCGCGCCCTCGGTGGCAGCGGTACGCACTACATCGCGTTCGCCGACGAGCCGAACCTCAATTACCCGAGCTACGCCGACTACCAGGCGATCTTCAACAGCATGGCCCGGCAAGTGCGCAGCGATCCGGCCAACGCCAGGGCCGGTGTGCGCATCGCCATGCCCGCCACTTCGCGCTTCGTCAACGGCCCGTTCGCCGACAACGCCGCCGACAAGCGCGGTATCGATTGGGCACGGCGCCTGCTGACCGAATCCAGCGAACAGATCGACGCCCTCGCCTGGCACGAATGGATGATTCGCGACCTGCTGGCGACTCGGGTCTACCGCGACAGCGTGCGCCGCGCCGCCGAACTGGTAGGCCTCGATGCCAAGGGCCGGCCACGCAAGGCCTTGTTGCTGGATCAGACCAACCTGTCCAGCGGTTCGAGCCTGAGCCCTTACGATCAGGAAACCCATTTCGCTTCGCTATGGTGGACCTCGGTGGTCATCAACTCGTCGCAGGACGGGTTACTGGACATGCTCAACTGGTTCCAGGCCGCCGACGAGCCGACCTACCCCAAAGGCATGGTGCGGGTATTGGGCAGCGACCGTTTCGAACTCAAACCGGTAGGCCTGGCCCAGCAATTCATCCAGCAGCATTGGCTGAAAAACGTCATGCGCCTGGACAACGACGCCTTCGAGGTCGATGTGCTGGCGATGGCCACCGACCGCCAGCGCAGCCTGTTAGGGGTCAATAAAGGGGTGCGCTTGCAGCGTGTCGATCTGGGCGGGGCAGCGTGCCCACTAGCCAAGGGCGCGCTGGTGTACTTCGGTGCCGACAGCCGCAGTCGTAGCGTTCAATTCAACTGTCACGACGGTCGCGTCAGCTTCGACCTGCCGGGCGAAACCCTGTTCGCCTTGAGCTGGAGCGCCTCATGAACGCCATCCACTTGCATCACCACGACCGCGCCGCGCTCTACTGCGCGTTGCAGCACGTCATCCGCGACCGGTCCCTGTCAGGAGGCAATGACATGAATGCCTTAGGGAAACTTCGCCAACACATCAAGCGAAAAGGCCTGCGTGCAACGATCAGGGTCGTGTGGAGGCGCTACGTGTTCGCTCACTGGGGGTTGTTATGGATGAAGCGTGATCTGGTCAGCCCGGTGCCCCCCCATCAGCTCAAGCCTTACAAACCGCTGCAGTTGAAGACCATTACCGTGCACAACACCGCAGCCTTCGCCCGTCACTTTGGCGACCGCGTTCACACCATGAAGGAACTGGCCACCGAGGGTTACACCGGGCACATGTATCTGGACGGCCAGGGCGACGCGGTGGCCTTCATCTGGGGCAGCACCCGGGAGTACCACGACCGGCATTACTACGGCTGCAAGTTCCCGGTAAAGAAAGGCGAATTCTTTGAGTTCGGCGGCGAACTGGCTCGCGCCTATTGGGGTACCACGCTCTCGGTGGACCTGCAACTGCAACTCTGGAAAGCCATGCAGGCCCAAGGCTGCGACACGGTGGTGGATGTCTGCGACGCCCACAATATACCGGCGCTGAAACTGCACATTCGCATGGGCTATCAAGAGCAAGGACGCCTCCTGCACGTCTACCGATTATTCGGTCGCTGGCGCTTCTTTCGTGAGACCCGTTACAGCGGCTCACGCCTGGATGCGCTACGTAAACCGTCCCGTTCACCTGTTCCTGAGGCGGTGGCGTGAACCTATGATGGCTCGATTCGAATGGCGCACATCGATGTGCGCCCCGGACTTTCCGGCAGCTGCCTATGAGGGGTTGCGTCTGCGCGTGACCGATCACACGCCGTTCAATACCCTGGCCTGGCTGCGCGCGTCGGAACAGGCATTGACCGCCGGGACAGGCTTGCACGTTCTGCTGGGCTGGCAAGGCGATGAATTGGCTTTGTGTTTGCCGCTGGTGGCGTCCATGGAGCGTTTTGGAAGGTTGCCATTTCGGGTCCTGCGTCACCTCGGTTATCCCCTCACCGATCGCCTGGCCCTGCTCACCTGCCTCGATGCCGACAGCATGCGCAAGGCGCTGGTGATCATCCGCCGTCGCTTGCCCCATGCGATGCTGCAACTCAATGAATTGTCCGAACCCATCGGCGAAGAAAGCGCGCTGACCGCATGGATGGCCCACAGCTCGAGCGGTGAGCGCCGTCTCAGTTGCCGGGTGCCGGTGCATTTGATCAATGAGACCGACCGCCAGGAAGTCTCCGGCGATCCGCGCTACAAACTGCGCCGGGCGCGTAAACGTATCTTGGCCTATGGCGCCCAAGTCCGACGCGTCATCCCTGACGCAGCGACCATCGGGCCGTTGTTGCAGACCCTCGGCGAAGTCGAAGCGCAGAGCTGGAAAGGCATTCAAGGCGTGGGGATTTTCACCAACGAGCGCAGTCGACAATGGATGGAACGTGCCTTCACCGCCCTCGCCGAACAGGGGTTGATGCGAGTGGTGGTGATGGAACTGGATGGACGTTGCATCAGCTATCGGCTTGGCTTGCTGGAACAGGGCCGGTTGTACGACTACAACCTGGCGTTCCTGCCGCAATACGCCGACCTGGGCAGCGGTCGTGTGCTGCTCGAAGAGTGGATTCGCTGGGGCATTGACGATAACTGGCACTGGATCGACGCCTCGCGCGTCAGCCTGACGAACTCCAGCCATCAACTCCAGGAGCGCATGACCGGGCAACTGGAACACTGGCGCTGGAGCTTCTACTCCTGGCGCCCGAGTGGCCTCGCCCTGGGGCTGACCATGCGACTCTGGCATCAATTCAAGCCCTGGTTGAAAAAGTGGCGAGCCTGGCGTGCATCAGCTATTCCTGCATCCCCTCCGACACCGGCTTGTAAAGGCCCTGCGCCCACCGAAAAAACAATGGAGGGCAAACATGCCTCGCCAAGTCATAATCAACGCTGACGATTTCGGCCTCAGCCCGAGTGACAACGCCGTGATCCTCGGCGCCTTCCAGGCCGGGGTCATCAGCTCCGCAACCGCCATGGCCAACATGCCGGCATTCGAGGAGGCCTGCGCCCTGGCCCGGCAGCCGTTGCTCCATGGGCGAATCGGGTTGCATTTCAACCTCACCTTCGGCCGGCCGTTGAGCCCCTCGATTCTCATGCGTTCAACGTTCTGTAACAGCCAGGGCATGTTCGACCTCGATCTGCCTCGCCACAGTCTCTGGCTCAACCGCCTGGATCGCGAAGCGGTGCTGGAGGAACTCCAAGCCCAATGGCAACGCTGCCTGGACAACGGCCTGCAGCCCAGCCACATCGACTCCCATCAGCACGTGCACAACATCTGGCCCATCGGCGAAATCGTCGCGCGTTTCGCCGCTCGCCAAGGGGTGCCCGTGCGACTGGCGCGCCATTTGGGCAATAACCTGAGTGTGCCCAAGCGGGTGTTCAAGACGTTGTTCAATCATCGATTGAACCGTCTGGCCGGGGCGACTGCCAAGTATGTATGCACCCCGGTCGACCTGCGCAACGTGGCAATGCCGATTGACGGCTTGCTGGAAATCGTCGTCCACCCGACCCACCTCGGCGCCGATTTTGGCGATGTCTATTTAAACCCCGGAGAGTCTCTGGCTCACATCCTGGAGCAACGTCTTGGGGGCGTTCCGAGAGTGTCCTATGCCGATGTGCCAACGACATTCAAAGAAGAGCCGCGGTACTCGATTGAGCTGGACCCGTTGCAACCTTGAATTATCGCCATTGAAAACGTTCCCCACCCAACCCTGGCTTCAGCCACGGAGGACTTCATGAGCGCCATCGACAAGCTTCGCGAACGCATCAAACAAAAAGGCCTGCTTCACACGCTGCAGACGCTCTGGAACCGCTATGTGTACTTGCACCGAGAGCTGCTGTGGTTGGGACGCGATCTGGTCACCCCAATAGCGCCGCACAAACTACGGCCTTACACGGGCTTGCGTCTGGTGCTCATTACCCAGGAAAACGCCACGGCTTTCACCAAGTATTACGGTAACCGCGTCAAAGCCATGGCCCAGATCGCCTCCGAAGGTCACACCGGGCACATGTACGTGGACGAGGCAGGTGATGCGATCGGATTCATCTGGGGCAGCCTCAGTGACTACTTTGACCAGCACTATTACGGCTGCTGGTTCCGGGTCAAACCCGGTGAGTTTTTTCAGTTCGGCGGTGAAATGATCCCTCTCTACTTCGGTTCCAGTCTGTCGGTGGACGCCCAGTACAATATCTGGGGTGCGATGCGGGACCAAGGTTGCAACAAGGTCATGGACGTCTGCGACGCCCGCAACATCCAGGGCATGAAAATGCACCTGCGCATGGACTACCAGGAGCAGGGGCGCATCACCCACGTCTACGACCTGTTCGGCCGCTGGCGCTTCTTCCGCGAAACCTGTTACAGCGGTTCGCGGCTGACTGCATTGCGCAAACCGGCGCAGCCGGCAGTGACTGCGGCGCAGGCGTGATTGGCCGAATCGGATCGCTGTCCGCACAGGGAAAAATGACGGTGCACACAAATGGGTAGGAGCTGGCTTGCCAGCGAAGACGGCCTCACGCCCTGCAGCGTTCATGGCAACGCCTTCGCCGGCAAGCCGGCTCCTACGGGTTTGGTGGTGTTCATACGATGACGGTGTGCACACACATGGCGGTAATCATCGGTGGTGCGAACCCTCTTCGCGTTGATTCAACCGCTCACGCAAGAATTCGATCAGCGCCTGCACAGGTCGCGAACTCTGGCGATGCTGCGGGTAAACTGCCGACAAAATCAGCGGTTCGGGGCGCAAATTATCCAGCACCGGCACGAGTCGGCCCTCCTCCAGGGCCGAACCGACGATGAAGGTCGGCAGATACGTGATCCCCATGCCGGCGACGGCCGCATCCTTGAGCAGTTCACCATTGTTGACCCGCATCCGTCCGGTGACGTTGACCGTTAGCGGCTTGCCCTGCCCGTCGAAACGCCACTGCACCTGACGACCGTGGCCGTAAGGCAAGCAATCGTGGGTGTGCAGATCCTCCGGTTTAAGCGGCGTGCCACGCTCGGCCAGATACGCCGGGCTCGCGCAATACACTCGCTCGATGGAGGCGAGGCGTCGAGCGATCAGTGTCGAGTCTTCCAGCACGCCGATGCGCAATGCCAGATCGTAGCCTTCGCCAAGCAAGTCCACTGGCCGATCACTCAGGTCGACTTCCACGGTGACATCGCGATAACGCTGCAAAAACGCCGGCAACAGACAACCCAGATGTGCCACGGCAAACGACAACGGTGCGCTCAGGCGAATAGTGCCGCGAGGCTCGGTGGTCTGGCCGGCGATGCCCTGCTCAACTTGCTCGACTTCACTGAGCAAGCGCAGGGCCGATTCGTAATAACTCTGCCCCAGCGGCGTGACGTCCAGCCGCCGGGTCGAACGGTTGAGCAGGCGCACGCCGAGGCGCTCTTCCAGTTGCATCAAACGGCGGCTGACGAACTGCTTGGACAACCCTAATTGATCGGCTGCCGCGGTGAAACTGCCAGAGTCCATGACCTGGCAAAAAATACGCATGTCTTCGAACGGGTTCATTGTCGCGCTCTGATTGACAGTCAAACGCTTTATAGCTGCTTTTTTCCTCTTCTGGCACGCCAAATCCAAAAGAACAAAAGATCGCAGCCTTCGCCACGCCTGTGTAAGCGCTGGCGAAGCCTGCGATCTTTTAAGCTGCCGACCGAGACCGGCAGCTGTACCCCTTACTTCGCGGTGAACGTCGTGTAGCTGTTGATCAGGTTGCGGTAGTTCGGAATGCGCTGCGATAACAGGTTGGCCAGGCCTTCCATGTCGTTACGCCAGTCGCCCTGCAGCTCGCAAGCCACCGAAAACCAGTTCACCAGTTGTGCACCGGCCGCCGCCATGCGCGCCCAGGAGGCTTGTTGCACGGTGGTGTTGAAAGTGCCGGAAGCGTCGGTCACCACGAACACTTCAAAACCTTCAGCCAGCGCCGACAGCGTCGGGAACGCCACACACACGTCAGTCACTACACCGGCGATGATCAGTTGCTTGCGGCCGGTGGCCTTCACGGCTTTGACGAAGTCTTCGTTGTCCCAGGCGTTGATTTGGCCCGGGCGCGCGATAAATGGAGCGTCCGGGAACTGTTCCTTGAGCTCTGGCACGATCGGGCCGTTCGGACCGCTGTCGAAACTGGTGGTGAGGATGGTCGGCAGGTTGAAGAACTTCGCGATGTCACCCAAGGCCAGCACATTGTTCTTGAATTCGTTGGGCGAGAAATCCTGCACCAGCGAGATCAGGCCGGTCTGGTGGTCGACCAGCAATACAACGGCGTCATCTTTGTTCAGACGTTTGTAAGGAACGTTGCTCATGTGAAACTCCTCGGATGATGATGAGGTGAAGCGTCGACCACGATGGCCGACGCTTTGTTGCAAAACTCAGAACGCGAAGCAGGAACAGCCGAAGGCGCCCCAGAAACCGGCGAAGTCACTCACCGGTACATTCGACATACGGGCCTTCTCATGGCTGTGGGTGTGCACGGCGCATGGGCCACTGCACTGGTGAACCTGCGCCTGCATCGGCGCGTTCGGCCGCCAGTGTCCCGGAACCTTCGCCACCGGCGACCAGTCCGGCAGCACCGGCACGCTGGCGGGCCCAAGTTTTTCGAAGTCGCCGGCGGCGTACACCACCTTGCCGCCGACCACGGTCAACACCGACTCGATCCACTTGATGGCTTCTTCCTCGACGCTGAAGAAGTCCGCGCTCAAGGCCGCCAGATCCGCCAGTTGCCCGACCTTGATCTGGCCTTTCTTGCCCTGTTCCGACGAGAACCAGGCGCTGCCATGGGTGAACAGTTCCAGCGCGGTCTGCCGGGGCAAGCCTTCCTCGTACAGCGCCAGGCCACCGACGGTGCGGCCACTGACCATCCAGTACAGCGAGGTCCACGGGTTGTAGCTGGACACCCGAGTGGCATCGGTGCCGGCGCCAACCGGTACACCTTCTGCCAACATGCGCTTGATCGGCGGCGTGGCTTCGGCCGCTTTGGCGCCATAACGGTCAACGAAATATTCACCTTGGAACGCCATGCGGTCCTGAATCGCAATGCCACCACCCAACGCCCTCACCCGCTCGATGTTCTGCGGGGTGATGGTTTCAGCGTGGTCGAAGAACCATGGCAAACCATTGAAGGGAATGTCGCGGTTGACCTTCTCGAACACATCCAGCATGCGGCTGATGGATTCGTTGTAGGTCGCATGCAAACGGAACGGCCAGCGCTGTTCGACGAGGTGCCGGACCACCGGCTCCAGCTCCTGCTCCATGGTTTGCGGCAAATCCGGACGGGGTTCGAGGAAGTCTTCGAAGTCGGCAGCCGAGAACACCAGCATTTCCCCGGCACCGTTGTGCCGCAAAAAGTCGTCGCCCTGATGCAGGGTGACGCTGCCGGTCCAGTTCTGGAAATCGGTCAGTTCTTCCTTGGGCTTCTGCGTGAACAGGTTGTAGGCGATGCGGATCGTCAGTTGCTGGTCCTTGGCCAACTGTTCGATCACCTGATAATCGTCCGGGTAGTTCTGGAAACCGCCGCCGGCATCGATCGCACTGGTCAGGCCGAGGCGATTGAGTTCGCGCATGAACTGGCGGGTCGAGTTGACTTGATACTCCAGCGGCAACTTCGGGCCCTTGGCCAAGGTCGAGTACAGAATCATCGCGTTCGGCCGCGCCACCAGCATCCCGGTCGGGTTGCCGTTGGCATCACGCACAATCTCGCCACCCGGCGGATTCGGCGTGTCACGGGTGTAACCGGCGACGCGCAATGCGGCGCGGTTGAGCAACGCACGGTCATACAAGTGCAGTACGAACACCGGGGTGTCCGGTGCCGCCTGATTGAGTTCTTCGAGGGTCGGCATGCGTTTCTCGGCGAACTGGAATTCGTTCCAGCCACCCACCACCCGCACCCATTGTGGCGTCGGCGTGCGGTCGGCCTGTTCCTTGAGCATGCGCAGCGCATCGGCCAGCGACGGCACGCCTTCCCAGCGCAGTTCGAGGTTGTAGTTCAAGCCGCCACGGATCAGGTGCAGGTGCGAGTCGTTGAGGCCGGGGATGACGCAGCGGCCTTTGAGGTCGATGACCTGGGTGCCCGAACCGCGCAGGGCCATGGCTTCGGCATCGTTGCCGACTGCGACGAAGCGGCCGTCGCTGATCGCCACGGCACTGGCGAGGGGCTTTTCGCGGTCAACGGTATGGAATTGGCCATTGAACAGAATCAGATCGGCGTTCATCGCGTTTCCTTAAGGCTGTGTGGAATGGGACTGGCCGGCTTCCAGCCACGGCGCGAACAGGCGCGTGGCCAGCGGCATAAAGACGTACACCACCGACAACACAATGGTCAGGGTGATCAAGAACGTGGCGACCACGTAATTGGAAAGAAAGGCATTGAGCTGCAGCAACGGTCCCCAGAGCAGCGGCACCAGCAAGGTGTGCGGCAAAATCACCAGCAACGTCACCACAGACTGCTTCCAGCGTGGCGGTGGCGAACCGGCATCCGCCAGCGGTGAGAACCAGAATTCGTTGACCGGGTTGACCTCGGTCTGGTCGCCGTCGGCCAGCATCGGCGCGGCTTCATCGACCAGTGCCTGGCGTTGCGGCGAATCGAGCCAGCGCTGCATCGCCTCGGTGGAGCAAAACCGCAGCACGCAGGTGAACATATCCAGGCCACCGTTCTTGCCGCGGATCACGTCCACGCCCAGATGTCCTTCCGTGCGCCCTGCGACGCTGACGATGTTGCGCAACCAGGCTTCATACGCGGCTTCGAAACCGCCCTTGACCCGGTGCTTGACGATCAGCGTCACGATCTCATCAGACCCCGGCGCTTTTTGAGTTCGGGCTTCATGCATAACGGAGCACTCCGGGCAAACGGACATTGAGCGCCAGCCGTCCCGGCCCGGCGATAAACACACTGGTGAAGAGGATCAACAGCAGCCAGCCGAACTGCCCTTCGGCCACACTCCATTGCGGGTGCACGACCAGCAGCGCCACCAGCAGCACGAACAGAACAGGCAAGCACGCCAGGCGCACCAGCACCCCGGCGACAATAAGCAGCGGGCACAGCACTTCGGCGAAAATCGCCAGGATTAGCGTAAGTTGGGCGCCGAGGTGGAAAGGGTCTTCGATGCGTTGCAGTTCGGCGCTGTAATCGAGCAATTTCGGCAAGCCATGTACGCCCAGCAGAAACAGTGCGCCACTGACCCGCAAAAACAGCAGCCCGAAATCTTGAGCCTGTTCATTCCATCGCGAAGTATTCATGGCCCTACCCTTGATCGATCATTGCCCTGAATAGTGCGGCCAAGGGGTGGGGAAAAATTGAATGTACGTGCTTTCTTTGCTCAACATGCTGAACGCTCGAACTACACAAGACCCTGTAGGAGCGAGCTTGCTCCGGGCGGCGTTCCGACGAAAGCGGTATATCAGGCGACATCAATATTGACTGTGCTGCCGTCTTCGCGAGCAAGCTCGCTCCTACAAGGTTGCGCTTAACCGACTGGCATTAGGGCTTGCTCGCGATGGCGTCGGGTCAGTCGACATCACTGTTGAATGACACACCCTATTCGCGGCAAGCCTTAAACCACCGGAATATCCAGCGACACCGACATGAACTGACTGATCCGCGACCTTAACCAGCGCTCCGCCGGATCGTTGTCGTGCACCCCGCTCCAGGCCATGGACAGCTGCGCGGCGTCGATGGGGAATGGTGGATCTTCGGCGCGCAAGGCACAGCCTTCAACCAACGCGCAGGCTGCGTAATCGGGGACAGTGGCGATCATTTCGGTGCCGGCAAGCAACGCGCGTAACCCACTGAATTGCGGCACCCCAAGCACCACGCGCCGCGTGCGCCCGACCTTGGCCAGATCCATATCGATGTTGCCGCTCAGGTCACCGGAAAACGACACCATCGCATGGGGCCGGGCGCAGTAATCATCCAGGGTCAGCGGTTCTGGACGGTTGTCGCCGCGCAGTACTTTACAAGGAATGTCGCGCAGCTTCTTGCGTTTGGCGTTGGCCGGCAGATCGGTGGTGTAACTGACGCCCACGGAGATTTCCCCGGAGGCCAGCAAGGCCGGCATCAACAGATAATTGGCGCGACGTACCACGACCACGATTCCCGGTGCCTCTTCTTGCAGTTGTCGTAGCAATGGAGGAAACAGACCGAACTCGGCATCGTCCGACAGCCCGATGCGAAACACATCGCAGCTGGTCGTCGGGTCGAATTCCTTGGCGCGGCTGACCGCTCCCGAGATGGTGTCCATTGCCGGTTGCAATTCCTTGAGAATCGCCAGCGCCCGTGCCGTCGGCTCCATCCCGCGACCGTTGCGCAGCAACAACGGATCGTCGAACAAATCACGCAACCGCCCCAGCGCGGCACTCACCGCTGGTTGGCCCATGAAGAGTTTTTCGGCGACCCGGGTCAGGTTCTTTTCGAACATCAGGGCTTCGAAAATCACCAGCAGGTTCATGTCGACGCGGCGCAGATCGTTACGGTTCATAAGCACAATCCCATTGTGTTTTCGGCTGGCACGAGGGTTGATGAGTGTGACTGACTGTACTCGAGACTGCCCGCGCCGATCGATGAATTAACAACGTTTAACTCGCAAGCCTAAGCCCCCGCGACCAAGAATGAAGCCCTCTGCACAGACCTTTTTAGAGGGAACGTGCTGACTCACCGTGCAGTGCACCCGCGCGCGCCCTTCGACACGGACATTGGCCATGGCTCATTTTCAGCAAAACGCGATCAACGCGTCCTCCACTCAAACGCGAAAAAAACCCACTGGCGGGCTCAGCCCCTGGCGTGAAAGTCTGGTCCGGCAGCTGATCCTCGACCACCTCGACGAAACCCTGGAAGTGACTGAACTGGCACGGGCGTGTGCCCTGTCACGCAGCCATTTTTCCCGTGCGTTCAAGTGCAGCACCGGTCTCTCGCCGCAAGACTGGATTCGCCAGCAACGCATCGCCCGGGCCAAGCAGTTGATCCAGAACACGGACCTGACCCTGACGCAAATCAGTCTGGAATGCGGATTCTGCGATCAGGCGCATTTCTCCCACATCTTCACCCGCAGCGAAGGCGTTTCACCGTTTGCCTGGCGCTGTCGGACCGTGCGTTCCCTTCCCTCTCTCAATAGCAAAAGACCGCAGGCTGCGCCCACAGTGGCTTAAATAACCCTGTAGGTGCTGGCGCAGCCTGCGATCTTTTGATTTTGATCAGCCCTTGATGAACGCCAGCAGATCTTCGTTGAGTTGGTCCTTGTGGGTATCGGTCAGGCCGTGGGGTGCCCCCGGATAGACTTTCAACGTAGAACCCTCGACCAGTTTCGCCGCGGCAATACCAGCGGCTTCGATCGGCACAACCTGGTCATCGTCGCCATGCACCACCAGGGTCGGCACGTCGAACTTCTTCAGGTCTTCGGTAAAGTCGGTTTCGGAGAATGCCTTGATGCAGTCATAGGCGTTCTTGTGGCCGGACATCATCCCCTGCAGCCAGAACCAGTCGATCATGCCTTGGGACGGCTTGGCACCCGGGCGATTGAAGCCAAAGAACGGACCGCTGGCCAAATCCTTGTACAGCTGCGAACGGTCGACCAGGGACGCCTGACGAATACCATCGAACACCTCCAGCGGCAGGCCGCCAGGGTTGGCTTCGGTCTTGAGCATCAACGGTGGCACCGAGGAAATCAGCCCGGCTTTGGCCACGCGACCCGTGCCGTGGCGACCGATATAGCGCGCCACTTCGCCACCACCGGTGGAGAAGCCGAACAGCACGGCGTTTTGCAGATCCAGATGCTCGATCAGCTGCGCCAGGTCATCGGCGTAGGTGTCCATGTCGTTGCCGAACCATGGCTGGCTCGAACGACCATGACCACGGCGGTCATGGGCGATGACCCGGTAGCCTTGGGAGGCCAGGAAGAGCATTTGCGATTCCCAACTGTCGGCGTTCAATGGCCAACCGTGGCTGAAGACGATCGGCTGACCGGTGCCCCAGTCCTTATAGTAAATCTCGGTGCCGTCTCGGGTGGTAAAGGTGCTCATCAGGAGATTCCTCATGCAAGGATTTTGCGGTGGTTAAAAAGCGGTGTGGGGCCCAGCACTCGCCCAACTGTGCGGCGGTCTTCGGGTGGTGTGAACTTGAAGATTTGGATTTTTGAGCGTAGACCAGACGCAGGACGAGTTAAACGTTGTTAATTATTAAGTGGGTGGCAACGGACCTGGCATCCCTCTCGCAAATGTCACACCCAATCAATACGGGCCAATGAACAAGGATGAAATGCCGCAGCCGATGCACACACCGTCGAGGTGTTCGACGCCCCGAAAAAACCTGAGGAATATGCCCGGATGCCGCGTGATAGACAGATGCAAGCAGGAGTGAGCCGTTGACCCGTCCCACCGAACAGGCCATTCATTTCGGCCCCTACCGGATCTACCCCGAACAACGCCTGGTCATGGAGGCCGGCCAACCCTTGCGCCTGGGTCGGCGGGCCATGGACATTCTGTTGATCCTGCTGGAACACGCCGGGCATGTGGTGAGCAAGCAACAACTGATCGCCCGGGTCTGGCCCAAAAGTGTGGTGGAAGACATCAACCTGCGGGTGCACATGGCGGCACTGCGTAAAGCCCTCGGTGACGGTCAGGCGGGTCAGCGTTACATCGTCACCGTCGCCCATCGCGGGTACAGTTTTGTCGCGCCTTTTTCCCTTGAGCCCATCCAACAACACCCGAAAAACGACGCCAATGCGCCGGGTAGCCATAACTTGCCGATTCGCCGGACCCGCATGATCGGTCGCCAGGCGCTGGTCGACAGTCTGGTGACGCAACTGGCGCGGCAGCGCTTCATCACCCTCGTGGGCCCCGGCGGGATCGGCAAGACGACCGTGGCGCTGCGTGTTGCCGAGCAACTGATCGGTCACTATCGCGACGGCATTCGTCTGCTGGACCTGGCACCGATCAACGACCCGTCGATGATCACCACGCACTTGGCAGCGCTGCTGGACTTGTCCTTGCACGAGGCCGAACCCATGAATGGTCTCGCCATGTTCCTGCGCGAACGGCAGATGCTGCTGGTCATCGACAACTGCGAACACCTGATCGACGCCATCGCGTTGCTCAGCGAAAGCATCCTGCGCGCAGCGCCCCACGTGCACATTCTGGCCACCAGCCGCGAGAGCCTGCGGGCCGAAGGCGAATGCGTACAGCGCCTGGAATCGCTGGACTGCCCGCCGCCCATCGCCGTGCTCGACCGCGCTCAGGCCCTGGCGTTTTCGGCACTGCAATTGTTTGTCGAGCGGGCGATGGCCAGCCACGACAGTTTCGAACTGACTGACGATGAATTGCCGCTGGCCATTGAAATCTGCCGGCGTCTGGACGGCATACCACTGGCCATCGAACTGGCGGCAGCGCAAGTGGGCAGTCTGGGATTGAATGGATTGCTGTCGCAATTGCAAGGCAGCTTTCGCCTGCTCACCCAAGGCTGCCAAACGACCTTGGGCCGCCATCAGACCCTGCGCGCGACACTGGACTGGAGCTTCGAACTGCTCAATGCCTGCGAACAAACCTGCCTGCGTCGACTGGGTATGTTCCGGGGGGCCTTCACCCTGGAGTCGGCGGCTGCCGTGATCATCGGTGAACATATCGAACCCGGCGTGGTGTTCACCTCGATCACCCAATTGGTCGCCAAGTCGTTACTGAACGTGGAAGTCGGCGACGAAGAGGTGTTCTACCGTCTACTCGATACCACACGTGGCTATGCACTGGAAAAACTCGCCCAGGCCCAAGAACTACCGGACACCCGCGAGCGCCACGCCGAACGCTGCCTGACCTTGATGCAGCAAGCCCAGGACGACTGGGAGCATATCTCGAGCGATCGCTGGACCGAGCGTTACGCCCGCAGCCTGGAAGACATCCGCGCTGCACTCGAGTGGGGTTTGAATGCTCAAGGACCGCAGACCTTGGCCATCCGCCTCGCCGCGGCCTCGGCGCCGCTCTGGCAGGAACTGTCGCTGCTCAAGGAACACGGCGTGCATGTGCGCAGAGCCCTGGCATTGCTCGAAGCAACGCACCAGCCCTGCCCGCGTTTGACCATGACCCTCAAGCTTGCCCTCGGCAGTGCCTGCTACCACACCCTGGGCAGTAGCGCCGAAGCCGTCGAAGCATTTGTCAGTGCCAAACACCTGGCCGAGCAGTGCAACGATGTGGCCGGTCAGCTCAAAGCGATTTCCGGACGCTTGGCGGTTGATCTTAGTGGCGGCCACTACCAACAGGCCCTGGAGCAGAGCCGACAATTCGAGCGGTTGGGGCTGCACGGTAACGCGGTGTTGGCCCTCAGCACCCAACGCTTGCGGGTTCTGGCCCTGCACTTTGCCGGGGATCAGGCTCTGGCGCGGGAGAATGTCGAACAGGTCATTCAATGCCTGGCCCAGAACGGTCACCTCAACCGCTTCAGCTACTGCTTTGGCGTGCATTACGATCAGAGCGTCGCGGCCCTGACCATTCTGGCGCGCATTCTCTGGTTGCAAGGGCACCCGGAAAAAGCCTGGCGCACCGCACGACAGGCACTCGACATCGCGATTCAGATCAATCATGGCACGTCCATCTGCTACACCCTGGCGCTGTCCGGTTGCCTGATCGCTCACTACAACGGCGACACTCCGGTTGCCCGCCAACTCCTGGGTCTGCTGCTTGAGCAAGCGCAGAAACACTCGGTATCGCTGTTCCACACTTGGGCCAAACATTACGCGCAAGTGATCGATACGGCCGAGGCGCCTTCGTCGCCGCGACCGAATAGCGGGTTGATCAAGGAAATCATGGTCACACTGGACAGCGGCTTCATCGATGACGCGTTGCTGGAACGGGCCGAGAATGGCGCGGCCGGCTGGAGCACCGCGGAAATTCTGCGAAGCCGGGCCGACGCGTTGCTGGCAGAGGATTGTCCGACCAAGGCCAGTGCGGCCGAGGCGGTGCTGCTCAAAGCTTTAGCCGTGGCAAAAACTCAGGGAGCGCTGGCCTGGGAACTGCGCAGCGCCACCTCACTGGCCCAGCTGTGGCAGCGTCAGGGCCTGTTCCGGCAGGCCCATGAGTTGCTGGCGCCGATTTACCAGCGTTTCACCGAAGGCTTTGCCACACCGGACCTGACGAAAGTCCGCCGGTTACTCGACGAGCTGCAGCGACACTTGCCCGCCTGATGTCCAGCGTGCCCGGCTGATGTAGCGCTCATAACGCCGTTCATAGACGCGCAGGTAACCACTGTGGTCGAGTTTCTTCAGGGCATAAGTGCGGGTGGTATTGAGGAAACAGTAGCGGGTCACGCCGCTGCCCTGCTCCACCGACAGCAGCGATTTGCGCGCCAGGCTTTTCACTCCTTTAACCAGGCTGGCAGGCAACAGCACCGCGCAACTGATCACGCCGATCGCCGCGTCCAGCGTGAACGCCATTTTGAACACTGCCAGCCGCTGCAACACGGTTTGCTCCAACGGGCTCAACTGTTCATAGCTCCAATCCAGTGCAGCATTCAGACTCTGATGCCGTGGCAGAGCAGTGCGCCGGCCTTGGGTCAACAACTGCAAACAATTGCCGAGTTGCGCTTGCAACCCCACCAGCGCTAACGCATCGATCTGCGCCGCCGCCAGTTCAATGGCCAAGGGCAGGCCATCGAGCCGCCGACAGATTTCGCGCACCGCCTTGAGATCCTGTTGACGCAGGGTAAACCCTTGCTGACGGGCTCGGGCGCAACTGACCAACAGCTGCACCGCCGAATACCCCATGGCCTCGGCCACGTCATATATAGCGCACGCCGGCGGCACCGCCAGGGCCGGTATAGGTAGCAGCGTTTCCCCCGCCGCTCGCAGCGGTTCGCGACTGGTGGCGAGGATCGACAGCCGTGGCGCCGAGGCCAGCAGATTGTCCACCACTGCCCGACAGCATTCGAGCAGATGATCGCAATTGTCGAGCACCACCAAGGCATGCCGTTGCGTCAACGCCTTTGCGCCGACGTCCAGTTCCAGAGTGCGCGACAGATGATCGACAAGCTGCGACGGGTCATCGATGGCCGCCAGATCAATCCTCCAGACGCCGTCCTGATAGTGCTGCAACAGCAATTCGGCCACGCGCAACGCCACGGTGGTCTTGCCGATACCGGCGGGACCAATCAGAGTCATGAGACGTCGAACCGGCAACTGCCGGACCACACTGCCGACGATCGAGTCGCGACCGGTCACCGGCGAGAGCCGCGCAGGCAAGTTGTGTTGAGGCTTGTGCACGGTTTCGACCAGCACCGGCGTGCCCGTCCGGTCGTGCTGCACCGGGGCGATGAAGCTATAACCGCGTTGGGGAATATTAACGATGTAGGGTTGCCCGTTCGGCCCATCGCCGAGCGCTCGACGCAAGGCGGCAATGTGTACGCGCAGGTTGATTTCCTCGACCACCGAGGTCGGCCAGACGTGGGTAATCAGCGCTTCCTTGCTCACCACTGAACCGGCGCGTTCGACCAGCACCTGCAAAATATCCAGGGCTCGCCCGCCCATGCGCAGCGGACGATCCCCCTGAAGGATCAATCGCTGACGCAGGTGAAACGCGTAGGGCCCAAACCGCAGCACCGCATCGCTGTTTATATCTCTGAAGTTGTTCATGCACGTTCATGCGCTGAAAACCTGGCCCGGCTCAAGGTACTGCAAAACCCATTGCGCCCATTCATCCAGGTTCCCGCACCTCCATGGTAAAGAGTTCACGGGTATCTTGGCAGGCATGAGTTACGGAAAAACGGCCATGGGAGGAGCATCACGGCCATCGCGGTGCGCGTGACGGACAACGCCACCTAACTGAACTGTTCGCGGTATTGAGTGGGGGTCAGGCCGAGCTTTTCACTGAACAGAAAACGCATATGCCGCACGCTGCCGAAGCCACTTTTATAGGCCACGGTCTTAAGTGGCAGGTCACTGGTTTCCAGCAGATTCCTGGCGCAATCGATGCGCGCACTTTGCAGAAACTCCATCGGCGTCATGTTCACTTCCCGTGCGAAAACCCGGGCGAAGTGCCGCGCACTCATGTTCACCAGACTGGCCATGCGTTCAATGCTGAACGCTTCATCGAGGTGTTCGAGCACATGGTTCTGCACCCGGGTGATCGGCGTTTCTTGAGGTGCCACTGCTGCCATCAACGGACTGAACTGCGCCTGCCCGCCCTGACGTTTCATCACCACCAACAACACTTTGGCAACGTCCTGGGCGACTTTCTTGCCGTGGTCCTCGGCCACCACCGCCAGCGCCAGGTCGATGCCTGCGGTGACACCGCCGGAGGTGATGAGATTGCGGTCCTGCACGTAAATCTGATCGGTCTCGACAATTGCCTTGGGAAAACCTTTGATCAGGCGTTCGGTGTAATGCCAATGCGTGGTCACGCGATAGCCGTCCAGCAGCCCCGCATGCCCGAGGACGAACGCGCCGGTGCAGATCGAGCCATAACGGTTGGCTCGGCTGACAGCGCCCTGAAGCCAGCCCAGCAACGGTGGATGTTTTTCGTTATAGGCGCCCGGCCCGCCCGGCACCAGTAACAGGTCATAGCGTTCGTTCGCCTGATCGATATGCAAATCGGCCTGAATGTTGACGCCGTTGGACGCCCGTAGCGCACCCGGCTCGGTGCCAATGGTCGACAGCTCGTAACGGTCGCCCGGTGCCAGATAACGATTGGCGATGGAAAACACCTCCATGGGACCGGCCATGTCGAGTAGAAGAAAGTCGGGGAACAGCACCATTGCCACGGTTTTCATGGATTGGACATCACTGATATCAGGGGAAGAGAGAACATCGGCTCAGCAGAGCATTATGGCCAAATGTGACAACAAGGATACGTGAACTCGCGCCCAAAACTGTCAACTTGAAAGAGACAGTATTTCAATTTTCATCTACTTATTGCCCTCATCGGTAAACATTAACCTTCTCCTCACTCGGACGAATTCACGTCCTGACAGGAGATTTCATCATGCTGACCCTTCGTAAAGCTTCGGATCGCGGCGCAGCCAATCACGGTTGGTTGAAGTCCTTCCATACCTTCTCCTTCGCCAATTACCGCAATCCGCGGGAGCAGGGTTTTTCCGACCTGCTGGTGATCAACGACGATCGCGTGGCGGCTGGCAAAGGTTTTGGCCAGCACCCTCACCGCGACATGGAGATTTTTTCCTATGTGCTCGAAGGCGCCCTGGAACACAAGGACACCTTGGGCACCGGTTCGGTGATCCGTCCCGGCGATGTGCAGTTAATGAGCGCCGGCAGCGGCGTCGCGCACAGTGAATACAATCACTCGGCGACACGCCCGGTGCACTTTCTGCAAATCTGGATCGTGCCAGAGGTTAGCGGCGCCAAACCGCGTTACCAGCAAGAGCATTTCAGCACGCAGAAAAAACGCGGTCTCTTGCAACTGATCATCTCCCCTGACGGGGCCAACGGTTCGCTGAAAGTCCGGCAGGATGCGCGAGTGTATGCCGGCCTGATCGACGGCAAGGAAAGCGCCACGCTGGAACTGGCCGCCGATCGCTATGCCTATGTGCATGTGGCGCGAGGCAGTGTCGAGTTGAATGGCGTGCAGTTGCAGGAAGGTGATGGTGTGCGGGTTCGGGAAGAACAGGTGCTGACCTTGAGTAATGGCGTGGATGCCGAGGTGCTGGTGTTTGATTTGCGGCCGCAAGAGTTGCCGGAAATGCCATAAAGTCTGATGAGCCTGAAGGCCCCTGCGGGAGCGGGCTTGCTCGCGAAGGCGGTGTGTCATTCAACATTGATGTTGGCTGACACACCGCCTTCGCGAGCAAGCCCGCTCCCGCAGGGGGATTGAGGTGCCTTTGGAATTTACGACAATCTCGTGATTCATGAGACTTTCAAACTACCGATAACCACGGGCCTGCACGTTGAACAACTGCGCATAGCGCCCGCCCGCCGTGACCAGGCTGTCGTGATCGCCTCGCTCAAGGATCGAACCCTGGTCCAGCACGATGATGTGGTCGGCATTGCGCACGCTGGAGAAGCGGTGGGAAATCAGCAATGTCATGCGGCCTTCAGCGTGTTGACTGAAATGCTCGAATACTGCCGCTTCCGCCGCAGGGTCCAGGGCCGAGGTCGGCTCATCCAGAATCAGGATATCGGCGTCGCGGCGCATGTAGGCGCGAGACAAGGCGATTTTTTGCCATTGCCCACCGGACAACTCCTGCCCCCCGGCAAACCACCGTCCCAGTTGCGTGGCATAACCGCGATCCAGACGCTCGATAAAGGACGCGGCCATGCCCTCATCGGCTGCTTGCTGCCAACGCGCTTGATCGTTGAACGCCAACGTATCGCCCACACCGATGTTCTCGCCCACGGAGAACTGATAGCGAATGTAATCCTGGAAGATCACGCCGATGCGTCGTCTCAGCGCCTCTTCATCCCAGGACTGCAAATCGCTGCCGTCCAGCAAAATACGGCCCTGATCGGGGCGATACAGACGAGTCAGCAACTTGATCAGCGTGGTTTTGCCCGAGCCGTTTTCCCCCACCAGCGCAACGCTGTGCCCGGGCAGCAGGTGCAGATCGATGCCCTGCAAAGCGGTGCGGCTCGCCCCCGGGTAACGGAAACCGACGTTCTCGAAACGCAAGCCATCGCCGGGCACTGCGCCCACGGTAAGGCTTCCGCTATCGGCAATAACCGGCTCGGCCAAATACTCGTAGAGGCTCGACAGGTAAAGGCCATCCTCATAGAGACCGCTGATCGCGCTCAAACTGCTGCTCACGGCGGCCTGCCCCTGCTTGAACAACACCAGGTACATGGTCATTTGCCCGAGGCTGATATTGCCGTGCACGGTATCGACCACAACCCAGGCATAGGCGAGATAAAACGCAGCGGTGCCCAGCAGCCCCAGGACAAAACCCCAACCATCACGACGCAGTGTCAGGCGCCGGTCTTCGGCATAGAGACGAGCGAACGTGTCCCGATAACGCTGCAACAGCAGCGGCGCGAAGCCAAACAGCTTCACCTCTTTAATGTAGCCCTCATGGGAAAGCAGCGTCTCGATGTAATTCTGCTGCCGACTCTCCGGCGCCCGGCGCGTGAACAAGCGAAAGGCATCCCCGGAAAAGTGCGCCTCGGCAAAGAACACCGGCAACGCCCCAACCACCAGCAGTGCCAGCGCCCACGGCGAAAAATGCACCAGCAGCACACCGAAGCTGATCAACATGATCAGGTTCTGGATCAGACCCAGCGACTTCATCACCAGCGCCAGAGGCCGGGTCGATGCCTCGCGCCGCACACGCACCAACTTGTCGTAGAATTCGGAGTTCTCGAACTGCACCAACGATAACGTCTGGGCCTTCTCCAGAATCATCGTATTGACCTTCTGCCCCAACTGCACCCGCAACAACGATTGCTGAACCGACAATGCGCGCTGTGTCCCGGAGAGCAACGCAAGCACGCCCGCTTCAAACAGCACATACCGCACAACCGGCCATAGCGGTGCACTGCCCTGCTGGGTGTGCAACTGCATGGCGGCGACTACGGCGTCGACAATCCGCTGCCCCAGCCAGGCCGCCAGCGCCGGCAGCACACCGGCAATCAGCGTCGCCAGTACCAATCCCAGAAACAGCCCACGGGAGGTTCCCCAGACCAGCAACAAGGCACGTCTCGCCTGGTCGAGCAAAGAGGCGAAACGGGTGAGAATTGGCATTGGACAAAGGTCTCGGTTGGCGGATGTCGCGGCAGGCTTTACAGTACACAGGAGCAAGCCATCGACTTCAGGGAATACGACGCGATAAGGCTAGCCTCACCCATCATAAAAACATCTAAAAAAACACCGTCACTCGCCACGTTTTAGCGCTTTGCTATGGAGAGTCAATGCCCATCGGAACTTCCAGCCGATGTGCCCCTCTCTATAGGCAGGAGCAAAACATGAAAATCAATCCCTACCTGATCTTCAACGGCGACTGCAAGGCTGCTTTCACGTTCTACGCCAAAAGTCTGCCAGGCCAGATAGAAGTCATGATGACCTTTGGCGAAACCCCGGCGCGTGACCATGTACCGATGGACTGCCATAACCTGATCATTCATACGCGTCTGCTGGTCGGCGATCAGGCAATCATGGGCTCCGATACCACACCTGATCGGCCCACCGCTGGCATGAGTGGTTGTTCGGTTTCGTTGAATGTCGACAGTGTGACTGAAGCAGAGCAGGTATTTGCCGCATTGGCGGAAGGCGGCAACATACAAATGCCATTGGAAGCGACGTTCTGGGCGGCACGTTTCGGGATGCTGGTCGATCAGTTTGGGGTGTCATGGATGGTTAATTGCGAAAAGGATCAATGAGTGGCCTACCACCTGTTAACACATAAAAAACTGCTGGCACTTTAGTGTCAACTCTGAGGGTTTTTTTCAATAACCCGACAGAATAACTACCCGTTCACAAATTCAGCCCTTGACATAAATATTACGACTGCAATGCAAAATAACTCAATTAATATAGCGCTCCGTTCCGTTCGCCCTAAAAAGAGGCGATTGTTACATCTCTCGCCTCCCCAACGTGCACCTAGAACATCGTGGAATATCCTTATAAATCAACTGCAATTTTCAAAAATGCGGACTGGTGCACAGTTCATACGCAAGACTTCCCGGTTGTGCTTCGTTCTGCAGCCAAATGGGCGATCAGCCATCACTTGTGTAGTCCCGACTGAAAAGGCTCAGGAACTAATCCCGATATCACAAAAACAACCGGGCTTAAGCCTCGGCACTTGCCTATGTCATTGAATCAGCTGACACTACTGACGATGTGGGACGGGCGTTCGGGATGGAAAATGTTAGAAAACGTCAGATAACGTCAGTATTTTGTGTATTAAGATTGCAGCGCCAGCACATATGAGTAATTTACGGATGAATACTGAGAGCAAAATCGAAAATAGCCAGAGAGACACTCTCGCTATTGGACACACTTGGCGCTCGGCAGAGAAACTTCGACAGCTATTTGCACCCAACCTCACACATATATATACGTTGGATCATTCAAACCAACCAAGCCTGGATATCGAAACGCGAACACTCGATACCGTACTGATCGATATTGAAAGCCCCTCCCTGCTTAATGACTGCCTGGCGCTGATCAAGAAGCTACGTGCGAGCCCGGAAGAGCTGGCCATTATCGTTGCAATCAATTATCGCGCTCCGCACACTAAAATTGAATGCTACATGGCCGGTGCCGATCACTGCATCAATGTACCTAACGATCAGGCTGAAAAAGCCAGGTTACTATCAGAGTTACTTGAAACTCCTGAATGGCAATCAAGCGTCAAGTTGACCTTGGACCCGACATGCCTGCACTTATACAACAACCAATACAAACTGGATCTGGCCTATCAGGAAATGAAAGCCCTGGATGCGCTTATTAACGCAGAAGGCAATATCCTGCACCATGATTGCATGGCCGAATCAATGGGTTTGAATATAAAACTCTATGACTCGCGTGTCCTGGAGAAGTCCATAAGCCGGCTTCGAAATAAAATCAAAAAACACTTTGGCATTAACATCATCCACAGTGTTCGCGGTTATGGCTATCGATTGCTTCGAGGCGTCATATCAGCCAACCCGGTAAACTTTCACTCTTAAAGGGATTCAATGATGGAGCCAAGCAGGCAACCTATAGCGCACGAAAACTTTGCATTGGCTTTCTTCAGGCAATCGATTCTGAAAAGAAACGATGAACTGTTCGGCAGTGAAATCTATGCCAAGGCGACCCAACAAGAGATACCTCTGAACAAGGGGTATCAACTGTTGCACCTCGATCATCCGCTGGCGATTTATCGCGAAGTACTCATGCGGATCCAATTAAATGCCCTCTCACAGATGGAGACCCTACCTTCCCCATCGGCACATCTGCCCAACAAACTGTTCATGACCATGGACCAGTCCGCCTTGTTGGATAAAATGTTCATCAAGGAACTGAACGACGCTCAAGTGATACTCAGCAAGCATGAGCAACAGCTGATCCCCTGCATTAACAGCAGTTCGTTTCTGTCGTTCAACCTGAAAGAAAAGCGAACCATTATCAATCACATCCATTTATTAAAAGACAATGGGATCGAGATTGCTTTCGATGGCTACGATTTAAGCGATGACAGCACTGCAAAACTGATCAGTCCGATGCTGTTCGATTACATAAAAGTGGATCTGACCAAATCCAATTTCGACATCATGGTCGACAACAATCAGGACTTTTTCAACAGGTCTTACGACCGCCTGAGCGGCATGATCCATGACAGCAAGATCAAATTCGTGGCGGACCGCGTGGAGCACAAAGCCCTGCACACACTGGCTCGCAGCATGCCTTTTGACTTTTTTCAGGGGAGGTACTACTCACCAACCGAGCTTATCTAAGCCTTGAAAATTTCACCCCAACTAGGAAGGAACCTTATCGTGAGCACACCAAATAACAGCTTTCTGATTTTCACCCGAGACCAACTGGCACGACAAGCAATCGAATCGCTACTCGCGCAACGCTCGCATCAATCGATTGAAATCGAGTCAGGCAAACTCAGCAGCGAACGCATCCGAAAGAGTCGATTCACGCACATCCTGCTCGACCAGGCGGATATATCGCTGAGCGATGTCAGTTTCATCCGTAAAAATCAAAAAGATGCGGAAATCATACTCATAACGCCCAACGCTGAACCTTCGGAACTTCATCACTTTTCGCACTTCGGTGTTGATGGCTTTCTCAAGAAGCCAGTGGCTGACGACGAATTCATCACGGCAGTCAGTCGGGTTAAAGAGTCCCAGGGCAATCCTGATATCTGGTGGTTTAACGCTGACGATCGTACATTGGTCAAAGAAGACATCACTATTCCATTGACCGGTACCGAATCGTTAATGCTCACCCAGCTGATCCTCAGCGATCGACGGGTAGTCAGCAAAAACGATCTTATTCAACGCATCGATAAAGACCCGGAAAACTATAGCGGCCTTGAGATGTGCCTGAGTCGCTTGCAGAAAAAGTTCAAGACGGCAGCCAAGGGAGAACGGCTGATCCGCTCGGTCAGAAACCGCGGCTATTGCCTCGCACAAAGGATACGCGTCGCTTACTGATCGAGTGATCGCAAAAACAATAACAATAAATGCGACTCACTGATCCACCTGATCCACCCACACCCGACCTGCCTACACATCCTGATTGTCGCCATCAACTCTTCCAAGTATGGCGCCCCGCTCCGCTTCATCCCTCGCCAACACGACAACGTTTATTTGAATGCTGCAATTATATAGACGACTGAGCGATATCCTCCAAACAAAAGAGCACGTCCTTTTATAACAAGGCCGCCAAAGGCATGGCCGTTATAATTCGTCAGAGACCCACAAAGATTTAGGTACTAGTATAAAAACTGGACACTGAGACAACCGTATCAGCTGACTTGAAAACAATGCCTGGATGGCCAGCCATAAGCCCCGTTATTCCCTTCTAATAATAAAAACATTTCCTGACTGACGCGCTCGCTCAGCCTTTGTGCGTGGCTGCCATTTATTAACCGTCGACTGATACACAACGTGGCGCAGGCCCGAGGGACACCGCGATGGTACATAATCGTATTAATCGAAATAACATAACCAAAGGACTGACCTTCTGGGGGCAATGGATAATTGCCATCACGTCGGTCAATACATTGTTATTTGGTCTGGCGTTGTACCAGACAGGAGAAATCGACGCCCATTATCGTGTGCTTGCAGTACTCACGTTCCTCGGCTCGGTCCCTTCCTACTCCCTGCTGCTGGTTTATCACAAGCAGCATAGTTACCTCAGCGGCTTGGCGCGCCTGCTACTGGGATGGCTGCTGCTGCTGGCCGGACTGACCAGTATTGGTTTTTTCAGCAAGACCAGCGAATTGTTTTCCCGGGAAATCATCGTGGTCTGGGCCACGGCCGGTTATTGCATTCAGGCCTTGCTGTACCTGCCATTGCACAGTTTTTCCAAGCACTACCAGCGGCAATTGCACAGCCAGTACAACACCCTGATTATCGGCACCGATCAACTGGCGGTGAACCTGGCAGACAAACTGACCAAAACCGAGTACCCGCCACTGGTGGGCCTGATCAGCTCAAATCCCAACGAGCTGTCGACCCAGGTCAACGCCCACCGGGTTCTGGGCCCATTGCAGGAACTGCGTGAGCTGATCCAGGTGCACGACGTGCGGCGGCTGTACATTGCGCTGCCCTTGAGCGAAGCCAAACAGGTCGAGGCGCTGTACATCGACCTGCTCGACGCCAATGTCGATGTGGTCTGGGTTCCCGACCTGGGCAGCATGACGTTGCTCAATCACTCCATCAGCGAACTGGACGGCCTGCCTGCCATCCACCTTAATGAAAGCCCGCTGACCAGTTACCCGACAGCGGCGCTGAGCAAGACCTTGCTGGACAGAAGTCTCGCCGCCCTCGCGCTGATCGGCTTCAGCCCGCTGCTTCTGGTGATCGCCGCCGCTGTGAAGATGTCTTCCCCTGGCCCGATCATCTTCAAACAGGAACGGCACGGCTGGAACGGCAAGATCATCAAAGTCTGGAAGTTCCGCTCCATGCGCGTGCACGACGACCACCAGGTCCGCCAGGCCGGCCGCGAAGACCCCCGCATTACTGCGGTCGGCCGCTTCATTCGACGCACCTCGATCGATGAACTGCCGCAGTTCTTCAACGTGCTGCAAGGCCATATGGCGCTGGTCGGGCCACGGCCACACGCGATCGCCCATAACGACTACTACACCGGCAAGATCCAGGCCTACATGGCCCGCCATCGAATCAAACCGGGCATCACCGGGCTGGCCCAGATCAGCGGCTGCCGTGGCGAAACCGAAACCCTGGACAAGATGCAGAAGCGTGTGGAGATCGACCTCAACTACATCAACAACTGGTCGTTGTGGCTTGATATCAAGATCCTGATCAAAACGCCCTTCACGCTCTTTTCCAAGGACATCTATTAACTGCTGCGATTCCCCCGCCCATTCTTCAGTTTGCGGCTAACAACGCTGCAGTCCGGGCAGTCAGATCTCTGACTGCCCGGAGCCCCTCCACCTCATCTCATTCGCAATCTCTTTTGTAGCCGCTGCCAAAGGCTGCGTTCTGACATCGAACGCGCTTATTGGGAAAGCTCACACACCATTACAACCATCCCAATTTCAGCCAGGTCAGTCTTGAAAGGGATTTCACCGATCGCTTCAAAACCGAAATCCTGATAGAAGCGCCGGGCGTTTGAATTGGTCCTGAGTACATCAAGCCAGAGCAAGCGTTCTCCGCGCTCTATCGCTCGGTTGCAAATGAAACGCAGAAGCTGTTTCCCATACCCTCGTCCTGCTTCAGATTTGAGGAAGTAAATTTTTTGAAGCTCCGCGCCCATTGCGCCAGTCAGCGGCGCCGGCGTTGACCAGTTAACTTTGGAAAAACCTACGACCCTACCGCTTTCGTCTGAGGCTATAAGCCACAAATGGCTAGCGGATGATTCGAGTGATTGGCTGAGCGTGCCGGGTGAGAAGTCTTGATTGAGGAAGCTCTGCATGCCGGCGAGAGACCAGATGGCCGAAAAATGCTCTCGGTAGGTCTCACAGCCGACTTCACATAGAACATCGAGGTCGGCTCTAGTTGCTTCACGAATGTTGATCATATTCCTCGCCGGTTTATTCGCATGAGGAGATTGATGGGGAGCTCCCTTGGTTATTGTCGATGAGCACAGCCCCATCGTCCAGGTAGCGCTTCAGCGCTACCCAGTGTTTAAGGTAAACGATCCATAAACCCCATCTACGTATGGCCGGGGTATGAAGTCAGGTATCCGAGTCGGATATATGCTCCACTTGAGTCTTTACCCCAAACAACCGGTCGGCTATCTGCCGACCTCGCTCCAGTCCTTCAGCCGTCAACCAAATCGATTTGTTCTTGTTCACCGGATTACTGATGAAACCCTGTTCATGCAATCGGTTCATGGTCTCGAAGTCGAACCCTTTCCAAGTATTGCCGTTATCGAAACTGAAGGCTGCCAACAGGGCAAGCACGGCTTCTTCAATCAGTTTATCGTCGTATTCCATGATCGGTGCTCCAGGTTTATGGCGCGCTTACCGTGAAAATGCCTTCGCCGGCAAGCCGGCTCCTACGGAGTTCCGTGTCGCTCACAATATTGTAGGAGCTGGCTTGCCAGCGAAGACGGCCTCACGTCATGCAGCACCCATGACTTCGCCGGCAAGCCGCTCCCACGGGGTCGGTGTCGCTCACAATATTGTAGGAGCTGGCTTGCCAGCGAAGAGTAAGCGCTCCATAAACCTCACCTGCACATGAAGCGCCGATTCAAGGATGCTGAGCTCCCATTTCTCGCTCGGATCGACCGATCCGCCGGACGGTCTGTTAGTCGTTACGTGTCTGTTCAAGCCGCTTATCAAGCTCGCTTGGCGGCAAGTTCGGCGTCGAGTGAAGCGTCAGCCAGACGGCCCGCAGAATGTTGATCGCGGCCATGTTCAGGTGTTGTTCGGCGGCGTGGAGGGCCAGTTCGGCTGCCAGGCGCTTGTCGGCAGCACTGAGGTGCGCCGTTTTGTGGGTCATGTCCGCATCGACGTCGGCCAACAGCCCCTGGAGTTCCTGCACCGCCTGATCCGATGCCTGACGCATGTCCGCCAGCAGGCGGCTGGCTTCGGCAGGCGTCATGGCCAAGGCGCGGACGCTGCGAAAAGTCAGCCGGGCGGGCAAGGTGGCCAAACTGAAACCCGTCGAAATTAACTTGCCAATCATGCGAACAACTCCTGTAAACGAGTGTTTCAGCAGCGTATCAGAGTAAATCGCAAAAAAATGTCTGCTCATCGCTTGCCAGAATCAACTCTCCGCCTCTTTTTGGCATCAAGCGTCTGATCGTCGTCAGAACCCTCGAACGATGCGCCCATAGGCACTTTGGAGTCGGATTCAGGCAGCCTTGGCAAAGGTGTTGCACCTATGGTGACGGACGTATATCCGTAAGCGCGCCATAAACCCCCGTCCTTTTATGAGAGGGTTGGCTGTCAGTATGCGATGGCTGGTGTACAGCGCCACGGCAGCAGCGCTTCGTTGTCCTCGACGGCCTTGGCCTGGGGGAGGCACTCGAGGATGTGGCGCAGGTAGGCGTAGGGCTCCTGGCCGTTGGCCTTCGCGGTTTCCACCAGGCTGAAGAGCTGGGCGCTGGCGGTCGCGCCCTTGGGCGTGTCACTGAATAGCCAGTTCTTGCGGCCGATGACGAAGGGCCGGATCGCGCGTTCTGCGGCGTTATTGTCGATGGGCAGGTGGCCGGCTTGGTCTTGAAGCGCTCAGCCTCCAGGCGCTTGAGCCACAAACAGAAGCCGTTGCGGTGCCAATACAGAATTTTCACTTGGTTGCGCGTGCGATTGAGGAAGACAAACAACACCGGGTCGAACACCGCGACCTTGATATCCAACTCGACCAAAGCCGCCAGGCCATTGATGGATTTCCGGAAATCGACCGGTTTGGGGTAGAGGTAAACGGCTTTGACCTTTGGGTCGGGACGCATCATGGGCTGGCACCAGAAAAATTGGGAGCACAGCATCGACGGGCTATCGGTTCATTTGAAGGTGTAGTTTGTGGAGCGGTTACAGCGAAGACGGCCCCACGTCATGTAGCGCCCATGAAAATGCCTTCGCCGGCAAGCCGGTTCCTACGGGAGTTCGGTGTCGTTCACAATATTGTAGGAGCTGGCTTGCCAGCGAAGACGGCCTCACGTCATGCAGCGCCCGTGAAGCCGAACCCAGGCTCGGCTGCGGCTCCAGGCATTTGACTGGATGAAGTGGCAAGAGAGGTGTTGCTGGAGGGGGGATAGAGAGAGGATCTACGGTTGCAACATGCCGGCATGACTGCTTGGTATTTCGCGCCGTTTCAACGCACCCAGTACCTTGAAATCAACAACCCCATCAACACCCCGATAGTATTTGCCAGCATGTCGTAGGGCGAAGCTGTGCGCAGCGGCATCAAACCTTGCGCGGCCTCGATGAGTACGCCGGTGAGCAAACACCCCACGGCTATCCAGCGAAATTTCACATTGGGAAAGGTCAGGCGGCAGCTGCACGCAAATACCAGAAAGCCGATCCAGTGATGAAGCTTGTCCTCTTCGACGAACAGTTCCGGGATTGGCTGAGAGCGCAGACCCGCGAACAGCAGAATCACCGTCACTGCGGCAAAGGCCAGGCCCCGGAGCCAGAATGGCAACTCAACCAGGCCTTTGAGCCACGTGATCATTCGGTAATTTTCTCGAAGTTGTTGTAGAACAGGTCGCTGTCACGTCCGTCGGTCATGGTCTGCAGTGAATAGGTGCGGCTCAGACGTGCACCGCCATCGCGGGTCAATGGTGCCCAAACGATATTGGCCCGGCGCATGGTGGAGGTACTCAACAACTCGTCAAACGGGATGGAAACATAGATCCCTTTGTCGAAGCTGCCCTCGCCATATTCCTCCTTCGACGCGCTGGTCAGCGTGACCCAGCCGCCAAATTTCACGCCATTCTTGAATTCCCGCGACAAGTCCACAGTGGTACCCCAGTCCCGCGCCAGATAACGTCCCACACTGACCGCTGCAAGCATGTCATTGGGCAACTGAGTATAGCTGGTGATATGTCCCGTTACGGTCTGGTAGTCACGCAGACCGAAGCCCTGATTGTAATCACGCTGACGTACGAAGTTCAGATCCGCGCCCACCGACCAGCGTTTCCCCGTGGGTCGATACAGCACTTCGCTGCCGACCCCGGCATACATGGACTCCAGATAGCCGCCGTAGGCCATGCCATACAAATCCCGATCCAGTTGCACCGCATGGTTGAACTGGAAGGTCGGCATCATCACGTCGGAGGTGGTCATGTATTGGCGCAGATCAGTACGCACTCGCGGCAGCCCGCTCGGCGCGTCGTAGGTGAACTTGTCGAAGTTGTTCAGCAGGTTGGCACTGAGCAAACCGCTCCACCAGGTATTGCGGGTGAAACGGTACTCCGCGTCGGCATCGGCGGTGAACTGATAGAGCAATCCATCGGGACCGCCGATGTTCTGTTTGTAGCCCAGGCCCAAGCCATAGCTGAACGGTTCCAGCGCTTGGGTGTAGAGCGTGGTTTCCCGGTGCGCTGTCGCCGGATTGACCTCGGTCGTACGGTGCAGATCCTTCATCGGCAGGTCGTTGTTCACGACCGCGCGGAAGGTTTCCCGCGGCACACTGGTTTCCTCGATGGACATGTCATAACGCTGGTTTACCAGGGTGAACCAGTCGATGTCTTGATTGACGCTGTTATCGAGAATCCGGCTAGCCCGCCCGACGGCCTTGGCCGAATAGAAATAGCGGGACTGCTCGCCATACACCATCAGCTCCGAACCGCGCTGGGTGATGCGTTTTACTTTATAGCCGGCATTTTGCTGCAGCCGATCGGAAACATCAGCCCAGTTGACCTGATCAGCCGGGGTTGTCGGCGCCTGCACCGGTAATGGCTCAGCCGGAGGGTCATAGGTCTTGACCGGTGCCTTGCGGCTGACAAAGTTGGTGTGCAAGGTGATGCCGAACATCGCCGTATTGCCCCGCTCCCAGCCAGCACTCAGATCGATGCTGTCGGCCAGCTTGTAGACCACGCCAATGTTGATCGGCAGGTCCTGTTTGATCGAGTTGTCCAGCGGTTCATTCTTGTAATCATTACCCTCGTATTCGAGCTTCAGGCTCAGCGGCGCCCACGGCGTTTGATAGGCAACCCCGCCAAACAACGAAGGATGGCCCCTGAAGTAAGCGTTGGTGTTCACGTCCCCTGCCCTGGCGACAGCCGCACTGCTCTCTGGCCGGTCGTTGAACTTGCTGCCGAAGACTGCCAGCGGGTTACTGAAATCCCCTCGATTACCCAGATAGCCCCAGGCAATACCGAGGCTGAAATCCAGGTTTTCATAACGCTTGTTGGCGACAAAATATTCGCTGGAAAACAAGCCGGTACCGCCGATGTCCCGAGCGCCGACAGCGATCTGCGGCGCCCAGTGACTTTCTTCCCACAGCCGCGCCTTGACGTCGATGGCCTTGTCTTTGAAGCTCTGATCGCCGCTAAAATCCTCGGGACCATAATTGCGGTTGGTGATCGCCGTGTAACGAAACGAACCTTCCAGCCAATCTAGCGGTTGCAAGGAAAAACTGTAGCGCGAGTAAGGATCGGTACGACTCGCGGTAGCGCTCAATTCACCTGCGGGGGCCATGCGCGCGGTGGGGGTCTGTAACAGACCGACGCCACCAAAATCACTCTGGGTGTAACGCGGCTCACCATGGGCCAATCCACAGGGCAGGAGCAATGCAGCAGCAAAACGTAACTTAAACGGGCACTTCAAGGAGCCACCTCAGCCAGGGGTTGGGTGGCGAGAAACTCGGCCAGTTGTTGATTGAGTTCAGGGGTTGGCGTCTCGAGATCGTCGCTCCTGATCGGTACCAGAATCCTGCTGCCGGGAGCGGCCACGACGCCCTCCTCACGATTCCATGCCGCCACACCTACGCGCCGCACCTGGCCATTGGGCTGGATCAACCACAGATAATCGCGCTCGGCGCCGTCGAGAATGGCGCAATCGCGCGCATAGGCACTTACTTCCTGCAGGGCACGGTAAGGCACCTGACAGGGCTGCACGACTGCCCCGAGAACTTCCACGGAGGAAGGTCGCATCGGGTAAATCAGACGGTCGCCGTCATCCAGCCGAGCATTGCGGGCGAATCCCACTTCCACGGCGATCGGGTCCAGTACCGCTATCTGGCGGCCGGTAACCGGCAGTCGCTCGATCTGTTCATATAGGCGCGCACTCAAATCCGCTCGCGCTTCTTTGCCATCGAGCAAGGCACCCCGTTGCACCAGTTTCAGATCGAACAGTACGCCGGCCTTCAGCCGGGCCTGCTGATCCTCCAGTGAGCGATGCAGCCAGGCCGCCCCCAGCCAATAACTCTCGGCGTTGGGTTGGGCGCTGTGAATGGCATCCAGTAAACGTACCCCGGGCTTGACATCGAAGTGGCCCGGGCTGCGCACATCGCCGCTGACCGTGACGCCAGCGTGCCCCACGCCCGGGCCGATCAAGAGCAAGCCAAGCAATAGAAGGTTCGGACACTTCACCGGCCAGCTCCCCGATCAGGGCGCAACTGCACGATTTTCAGGAACAGCTGCGGCGTCAGATGCTGCTCGCTGCGCAGGATGAAACCGTCCTGGGGATCGACCCAGTAGCGGTTAGTGGCGCGGAAATTCAAGGTGGGTGCATCCACCTGCTCGTCGATGCGCAGCAAGGCGTAATCCTTGTCCAAAATACTGATGGTCTCGATGCCGTGGGGGCTGAAACGGCTGTTGACCGCGATACCGACTCGATTGCCGTCGTAGATGTCGATCCAGCGTGTGCTGGTGTAACCGTCGGATAACTGCTGAAGGCCGCGTTTGAACGGCGACTCATCATTGAAGCGAGTGCCGTCCAGAGAAACGCCCAGCCCGACGGTACGCACCACCAAACCGTCACGCATCATCAACACTTGCTTGCCGGAAGCGACCCAGAACTGTAGATCGCCACGCCGGCGAGCCATGGCCATCACCCCCTCGCTGGAGGTGGTGGTGACCAGGATCTGCGGATAAGGCACGGCGTCGACCTGAGCCTGGGTCAATTTGATGGAGGCAGGTCCCGTGACGGACTCTTCAAGAGTGTCCAAGGAGGCCCTCATCAACGGGTTACAGCCGCACAACAAGAGCGCCATCGTCAGACAGGCGCAGGTAGGCAAAATTTTCACGGCGGGATAGAGCCTTATCTGCTGTTAATTTCGTCGACGTTATTAACAGCGTTGGCGCCGGTGCCGAGGACTGCGGCCGTAGGCAGAAGCTGGCTGATCAAACGGTTCCAGCGCGTCACACCCGCCGGGCCGACATAGACGATGTCTTGCGGCTGCAAGTCGAAACGAGTGGCCAATACCAAGGCCGAAGGGGATTCGGCATCGAGCTGGAACACTTTGGCCGGTTCGGTTTCCAGGTTATCCGCGCCGCGAATCACGTACACCGCGTTGCCATTGGAGGTGGTCTGGTTCAAGCCACCCACCGTGCCCAGAGCATCGGTCAGGTTGATCGATTTGCTCTTGAAGCTCAGCGCGCGAGGCTGGTTGACCTCACCCATGACATAGATTCGCTTTTGGTCGTTATAAGGCAAGTACAACCGGTCGCCACCCTTGAGGTAGACGCCCTGGAGCTGTGAGTCCTGGCGATTGAGCGTGTCCAGATCCAGCTTGTATTCGCGCCCGTCACGGGTCAACGTCAGGCCTGACAGATCTGCGTTCAACGGATCCACACGGGCCGCGCCAACGGCCTCCACTACGCTCAGTGGGGTGGTGGTGATCGGCTGTTGGCCGGCTTTGAGTACCGCACCGGAAACCACCACGGTTTGGCTGGCGAAGCGCAAAACGCTGACGTCAACCTGTGGGCTTTCGACAAATTGTGATAAACGCTCGGCGATATAGGCTCGCAGCTCTTCAATGGTTTTACCCGCGGCTGGAATATTACCGATATAGGGATAAAACAGCGTGCCGTCCGGGCGCACCAGACGACCGTTGGCATCAAGTTGCTGTTGCGGCCCTGAAGGCGCCGTCAACTCGGGATGATCCCAGACCGTGATAAACAACAGATCATTGGCGCCCACGCGATAACCGCCAGGCACATAGGACGTCAATATCGAAGGGACCGATTCGCGAACTTGCGTGGCGGCATCCATGGCAATCAATTTAGGCGTGATCGGAATAAGCTCCACCCGGCTACTTTCCGGAGAACCATCACTGACCATTTGACTGGTGTCCATGTGTTGACCAGGCGAAAACATACAGCCGTGCAAGCTGATGCTTGCCAGCATAACAACAGATAATCTACGGATCATAAATGGCACTACGCTAGTCGAGGGCAGATCTAAAACAAGATCACCCAGAGAACTCTGAGTGATCTTGAACAACACACTTCGCGGGGTATTAGTTGGTACCGGTCGTACCGCCAGTGCCGGTGGTACCACCCGTGCCAGAGTTACCGCCATTGGAATTGCCACCGGAGTTTGAAGCAGCCACTGCAGCGCCAGCGATAGCCGCGCCGATTAACACAGTTTCGGCGACAGTCACGTCCCCGACCAGCGGGGTGTTCAAGGACAGCGGCTCGCTCACTGCTTCGCTCGCCGGTTTATTGGTGGGTTCATCCGCTGCCAATGCCGCGGTGCTCATGACAGCCAGCAAGCCGGCCGTAAGTAGCTTCTTCATATCAGACTCCTTCTCGACATCAAACTTTCATTAGATTTGATACTAAGGGACCGGGAATGGAACAGCAGAACGAAAAAACCGGCCCATTGAACCAGCCAGTTCATACCATCGCCTCTGCTGAAGGATGTCATTTATAGACATTACATGCCATATGCCAAACCTGGTCACCTTACGGGTAAAAGCATTTACAGAAGACAGTGACAATTGGAAATTGAGTGCATTTTCCAAGAATTTTCCAGCGAAACCACGATTTTTTCACGAAAAACCCCGAATGCAACTCACTCCTATTTTTCGCCGATTGTTATTATTAGTCAGGATTTTCACGACATCCAGTCCGCAAGATTTCAGTGCGCCAGGAGCGTCATTGTAAATAACATCAGGTCATAAATAGTTAATGTTAATTATAGACAATGACGGGTCAGTCATTCCCCGTTCAACACCACACGCAACCGTGGATTGCGTTGGTCTTTTTCCGAAAGTTGGGGCGATTCCAATGGCCAGGCAATGTCCAGCTCCGGATCATTCCAGAGCAACCCACCCTCGTCCTCGGGAAAATACAGGTCAGTGCATTTGTATTGAAAATCGGCGATATCGCTGAGCACGCAAAAGCCGTGGGCATAACCTGGCGGTACCCATAGCTGAAGATGGTTGTCGGCGGTCAACTTGACCCCCACATGTTCACCACATGTCGGGGATTCAGGATTGATGTCTACCACCACGTCGTACACTGCCCCTTGGGTGACCCGCACCAACTTGCCCTGGGGCCGAGTCCGCTGGAAATGCAAACCACGCAACACCCCATACTGCGAGCGTGAGTGATTGTCCTGGACGAAAGGCAAGTCGATGCCGGCGTCGCGATAACGCTGCTCATGATAGCTCTCGAGAAAGAACCCACGGGCATCGCCGAAGATTTTAGGCTCGATGATCAGTACACCGGGTAACCGAGTGTTGATGACATTCATCTCGCAGGCTCCGTCGTCAGTACCCGTGCCAGGTATTGGCCGTAGCCGGTTTTATGTAACGCCGTGGCTTGTTTATCCAGTTCCGCGGCCGACAACCAACCCTGGTGGTAGGCCACCTCCTCCAGACAAGCCACTTTCAAACCCTGACGCGCTTCGATGGTCTGGACAAAATGCCCGGCCTCCATCAACGAATCATGGGTTCCGGTGTCCAGCCAGGCAAAACCACGCCCCAGCACACTGACGTGCAAATCCCCGCGCTGCAGATACGCATTGTTCACGTCAGTGATTTCAAGCTCGCCGCGGATCGAAGGCTTGACTTGCTTGGCAATGCTTACAACGTCTTTGTCATAGAAATACAAACCGGTGACGGCATGGTCGGACTTCGGATGTTTCGGCTTCTCTTCGATCGAAATCGCCTTGCCTTCGCTGTCGAACTCGACTACACCAAAACGGTCCGGATCGCTGACTCGATAACCGAAGACGGTGGCGCCAGATTGTCGTTGTGACGCTTCGCGCAACAAGGCACTGAAGCCATAACCGTAGAAGATGTTGTCGCCCAGAATCAGCGCCACATTGCTGTCGCCGATGAAGTCCTCGCCAATCAGAAAAGCCTGGGCCAGGCCATCGGGAGAAGGTTGTTCGGCATAGCTGAGTTCAATGCCGAAAGAAGAACCGTCACCCAACAGGTTCTGGAAGTTGGGCAAGTCCTGCGGCGTGGAAATAATCAATATCTCGCGAATGCCCGCCAGCATTAATACCGACAGCGGGTAATAAATCATCGGCTTGTCGTAGACCGGCAGCAGTTGTTTGGATACGCCACGGGTAATGGGATGCAAGCGAGTGCCGGAGCCGCCCGCCAGAATGATGCCTTTCATATGAGGATTCCTTTCAAGGTTTAATAGAGGCAGGGTTTGAATGGTTCAACCGATATGGCCAAGACGCTCCGGGCGGTACTCACCGCTAAGAACTCGTTGCCACCACCCTTGATTCTCCAGATACCACTGAACCGTTTTGCGTATACCGCTTTCAAAGGTTTCCTGTGGTTGCCAACCGAGTTCACGCTCGATCTTGCTCGCATCGATGGCGTAACGACGATCATGCCCGGGACGATCGGTGACGAAGGTGATCAGTTCCTTGTAAGAGCCCAGCTCTTCATCGCGTGGGTGCAGCTCATCAAGCAGCTCGCAGATGGTTTCCACCACTTGCAGGTTGCGCTTCTCGTTGTGCCCGCCAATGTTATAGGTTTCGCCAACGGTGCCGCGCGACACCACTTCGAACAGGGCTCGGGCATGGTCCTCGACAAATAGCCAGTCGCGGATCTGCGAGCCATCGCCATATACCGGCAACGGCTTACCGTGGATGGCATTGAGAATCACATGGGGGATCAGCTTCTCGGGGAAGTGGAAGGGCCCATAGTTGTTCGAGCAGTTGGTGACCAATACTGGCAAGCCATACGTGCGATGCCAGGCGCGCACCAGGTGATCGGAGCCGGCCTTAGATGCCGAGTACGGCGAGCTCGGCTCGTAGGGCGTGGTCTCGGTGAACAGATCGTCGGTGCCTTCCAGGTCGCCATAGACTTCATCGGTGGAGATATGGTGGAAGCGAAAGCCCTGTTTCTGCTCCGCCGCCAGCCCTGACCAATAGCGACGGCTGGCTTCCAGCATGCTGTAGGTGCCAACGATGTTGGTCTGGATGAAGTCCGAGGGGCTGTCGATGGAACGGTCTACATGAGATTCGGCCGCCAGGTGCATCACCGCATCGGGTTGGAAACGCGCGAACAGTTCGTGCAGCGCCTCGGTGTCGCAGATATCCACCTGCTGGAATTCATACCGGGAGCTGCCCGCCACCGACGCCAGGGACTCGGTATTGCCAGCGTAGGTGAGCTTGTCGATATTGAGCACACTCACATCGGTGTTGTCGATCAGATGGCGAACGACGGCAGAGCCGATAAAACCGGCACCGCCGGTGACGATAATACGTTGGGTCACTTGTTGTACTCCCTGGGGTACCACTGGATCAGTAATTTTTCATATTGGGAAAGGATGTTTTCCCAAGTGAACTTTTCGTTGAAGCGACGGGTGCTTTCAGCCTTCATCGCCGCGATCAAATGGTTGTGGTCGTCGCGCAAGTACTTCTCGAACAACTTGGCACAGTCGTGCTCGTCGTCGAAGTACACCGCTGCATCACCAGCGACCCAACGGTTGAAATGGTTGTTATGGGCAATCACCGAGCAACCGGCGCCCAATGCCTCCACCAGCGAAGGGTTGGTGCCCCCTACTCGATGGCCATGGATGTAAAAGCGGCTGAAAAACCGCAGGGCCTGGACCACCGCCGCCTCATAGATGGCGCCGGGGAAGATCACTTCCTCGCCGGCCGCGTCCATCACCCGCTTGTGGTACTCGTTCTTCTCTGGCGTGAAGTTGCCCAGCACCACCAACTTATGGTTACGGCGTTTGCTGCTGAAGGCCTTGACGACCTGCAGAAAGGAGTTCTCCGGCTCCGGTCGGGCAATCACCACCGAGAAACCATGGGGCTCCAAGCCATAGCTGGCCAAGGCGGCCGGATCTGCCTCGTTCACCCGGTCCCCCCCATAGGGAATCATGGTGATCTTCGAATCGTTGACCCGGGTGGTCAGGTGATCCTTGATTTTCGGGTGGTCGGCCACCAAGTGGTTGCCGATCCAGCAACCCGCCCGCTCGTTCAGCCAGAACCACGTTTTCGCCACCGGCCCCCACTTCTCCCGCCGCCATTCGATGCCATCCATATTGATGACATTGGTCTGGCCCTTGACCCGCTGCAGAATATTGAACACCGCAGTGTTGTAGCCGAGGGTCAGAAACAACCCCTTCTGGTCCAGCGCATGGACGGTGGCCTTCCAGTCGAAAAACACTGTACCCGCCACGCCGGTATTGGCGATCGGAATATGTATTCTTTGAATTCCATTCCATTCTGTGGAGGTAGTACTCCCAATACCTTCTTCCTGACAATAAACGGTGACCTTCCAACCGTTGCTTGTTAAGTAAAGTGCGAGTTTTTCTGCAAAAGTTTCGAAGCCGCCATGTTTGGCAGGAACACCTCGTATGCCCAATATATATAAATTTTTATGCTTCATATGGTTAGTCTTTTTTGTCGAGAGATTGTTTTAAAGCCCTAATATAATCAGTGCCAAATTTTTTCGTGGGCTCGATGTAAGAGCCTTCACCATATTCATTCCAGCAACATATAACCATATGACCTAGTGTCTTTTTGTGGTGCGTTTCAATAAATTTCTTTGCAGCAGAAACATGATAACCAAACTGCTCAGGTGTACTCGTTGAGTTATCGTGACTCAAGTCTTTACTACCTCCCCAAGGACGTTTGTCCCACCCGGAAGTTACAGGAACAAAATAGGGGATTTTAGTATTATCAATGATCCATTGCCATGACTGCTCGTAGCCGTCGGTCAACTCTTGATAGCTTGTGGAAGGCTTAGTGGATTTATTGTGCTCTCCTGACACACCGTAGTGGTAATTGTATGCCGTGAGCGCGTCATAACCATCTTTTGTTATATTAAATAGGTTAGTGCTTAAAGCTTGGCTTGCGCCAACAAAATATATGCCATTAAGCCCTGAACTTACTGCTTTTTCTCGAGCTCTATCAATTAATTCCTTTGAAGAACTTCCGAAGCTACGAGCTTGCCTATCTAATTCTTGAGGCGAAAAAATAAAAACAACCGGCTTGCCATCTATTGTTTTATAATCGGAAGAAGAAAAATAATTAGCAATCCAATACTCAACAACCTTATCGAAAGTTCTCATGGATCGCGGCGAATTAAAGTGATTAGCCCAAAGGATAGAAAACTCAATTCCATTTTTTGATTTAGATGCTATAAAGGAGTCAATTGTCTGATTAAGGGTAACACCATGATTTTCTAACCAGTACCAATCATAAATTACAAAATCTATTCCTGCTTTGTGCATCCAGGTAGTTTGCTGCTCCGTTGTGTGTGGGTCCCCATCTTTGTACCATCCATTCAATGGTTTTTTTTCCGGATATTTTTTTATTTTCAACCAAGGATCATTGGGCTTCAATGGTGCAGATTTAAGCCAGCCGGGAAAATAATAAACACCAACGCTAATGTCCGCATACAAACTTATGGGATAAGAAACCAATGCCAGTAGAATTAACTTAGCGATCGATTTTTTTCCAGGTCTCACGAGAACTCCCTCCCCACACAGATATAAGTAGAGCAAAATTTCGATCAAATTTATGCATGGAAACTTTATGAGCAAAACACTTTATAAGCGTTAAAAATGGAGATTTAGTCCGAGCCTCAATAAGCATCTCTATCTGCATTTTTTGAATGCTTGAGAGGTGAGTTTTATTAAGTGCGTAAAAGCTAGAAGCTTGAGAAGTAACGCGATCTAAATAATCTCGCGCCTTTAACCAAGGCTTACTATTCAACAACAAAGAAACATAGTATTTTAGATTTAGTCTCTTGACACCAAGATGGTTCCTTCCATGTTGCCTATATAATATTGTTTGACTATCAACATAGGTTAAGCGCCCAAAGACACAAGCAGTCAAGGCGAGCCACCAATCGTGCATGACAAGTGCATCGTTAGGGTCACACGTCAACAAACCACTCTTATCAATAAGAGCTTTGTTTCCTGCAGAAGTACAACCGACGACAATGTTTTGGAGTATAAGTTTTGGGAATGTTACTCCAACGGAAGTGTCAAATCGAGACATTGCCATAAAGGAGTTCGATAAGACCTTTAGATTTCTATCAACGACCTGCAGATCTGTAAATACAAGCTGGGGATCTTTGCTTGGAGTAAATGCTTGGATGGTGATAGCGACCTTTTCAGGGAGCCAGACATCATCTTGATCGGAAAACATAAAATATTCATTTTTAACGTGTTTAAGGAGCAATGCAAATGATTTTGCTGAGCCTTGATTCCCAAAGTCATCATGAATATATTTTATTCTAATATCTTTTTGTGAGTATACACCAATTAAGCTCATCGTATTGTCGGTCGAACCATCATCTCTGATGAGCAACTCCCAATTCTTATATGATTGATTCAATATCGAATCAAGTTGCTCCACAAGAAAATCTTCACCATTATAAGTTGACATTAAAATTGTTACTGCTGGCTCGTTAGTTTCAAAGTTGAGTTTCACTTGATCCACCCCTTGTAAAATTGAATTTGGCATAAAGACAAAGAGACCTGGACTATTCAGGCTTAACTCTAAAAAACAAATAGAACAACACATATGAAACTGATGATGTCATGATAAACAAGTAAGGATTTGTCATTCCAGAACCCAACCACAACCCATACAGTATTATTAGATACAACGCCTCCTTACGTTTCACTGCGCCAGCTCTAAGCGTTAAGGCGGAAGCTGGGATAATTAATATTAACCCTATAGCAAGCACCAGCAACCCAACAACACCTAACTGCATGAGCAGTGCTGCCCACTGGACTTCGTAGAGATAAGGCTGATAAGGGCTTCTTATAAATGTTTGAATATAGCCGCCAAGCCCATTACCCAATACGATATGATTCTGAGCCTCTGTTATTAGCAAAACAGCCTGCTGATTTTTCATATCAATAGATGTTGAGTCCTGCGACCGTATGTTTATGATTTCATTTAGCCAATCTATATTTAAAATCAAAACATATGTACAGGCAAATAAAAACGCAGAAACAGAGGCGATTTTTATATTCCCCTTCACTATTATTATGTAGCCAACCAAAATGTATGCGTTGAGAATCCATATGTACCTAGTAAACCCAAGTGATGTCGAAACCATTGCGATGATGATATATAAATAAGTAAACTTATACGAAAAAATCTTATGATCCGAAAACAACAAAACGAAAGATGCGACAAAAGGTATTATGATGTCATTTCCGAATGAAATCCTGGCAATTGCTGCATCTTCTGACCAGAAACTTACAACCGAAGATCCTATAAAATTGCGTATGAGTTCCTGAAGCGCTCGAACGCTAATAAAACCAAATACAGTAGAAAAAATAAGCAACGTTTTAAAAACGCTATATATGAAAGAGGCGTAGACGATTGCTTTAAAAAGCTCCTTCAAACTTATAGTTTTTGATCTGACAGCGATCAGCATAAAAAACACTGAAAGCAAAAACCCAAAGTAAGAGAAAAGCGCACGACTGTGATATTCATTATACTTAGTTACAGTTATCGAGCTTAAAAAAGCTGTCAACAGTATCGCGATCCAAACCACTAACCAGATTAATAGGTTTTTCGTGGCTTTGTTGAATGTTCCTTTTATAGTGATTTTGTAGCAAAGATATAAAACTGCAAAAGCAAAAGACCCAATTTTTATTGGTATGAAGCTTGAAGCGGGCAATACGATCAATGCATACAAATAAATATGTATTGGTGAAATCTGACTCCTGATCAAACTCAACAAATTATTCATTTTTTATATATCAATATTATTAATATGTTGAGTTAGGTATTGAAATACGGGTTTTATATTTTTTTTAAGCCAGCAATTCTTTATCATATCTAAAATCGTAAATTTCTTTTGAATTAGTCGAATTTTTGATTGAAGTAAATACGTTGATTTTTTGTCATAATGCTTTTTATTCCTTTGAAATAATGCGTCAAGCGCCGTACTAAATGTCATATTCCGAGACACTCTATTCGTGTCCAGATCATCGTGATGCATGATGTAAAGTGAGTTGGATAGCCTAAAGCCCTGGCCGTGCTGCTTGGATAAGCGGAGCCACGTATCCCAATCTTGAAGTCTCTTAACGCTAGTATCAAAACCTCCTATTGACTTCAAATATTCGGTTTTAGTGAAGATTTGATTTGATGCAATATTATCAAGTAAAAGATCATCAGGCTTTACTATCCTGGAGGCCCCTTTATAATATTTGTTGCGTTTCCCGCTTGCGTACTGATCAGTATGATTGCTGCAAATAAACGCATATTCGGACTTCCAATGTTGTAGCAACATTGAAATTCTATTTGGATGAAACTCGTCGTCATCGTCCAAGCCTGTGACAAACTCTCCTTTTGCAGAAAATATACCGAGATTTCGAGCGCTGCATGCTCCTTTGGGAGTGTCATTTCGTTTGTATAGAACGCTAGGGGAATCTAGTATTAATTGCCGCATATACTCTTGGGTGCCATCAGTCGAACCGTCATCGCATATAATGATTTCTATATACGGATAATCTTGATTTAGAACAGAGTTAATCGCTCGTTGCAATTTGTTAAGTCGGTTGTGTGTAGAAATATATACAGAGACCAACGGCAAAACCGCCTTATTCATTGATACTCCTCCAGCGACTATACTATTAAGTAGGCTTCGGACTTCAACAGCTCGGCGCCCTTACTTTAAAATTCATTACATTTATGAAATTTACTTTCCAGTTATTGCGATTTTATCAGTTAAATATGGCAGACATCGTCGTATCTATGCGCATTCTATTTTGCTCAACAGCGCTTTCAAAATTCAACTGTGTTTGTTTACTATTGGCTACGGACTCTCTTAATTTTTTTGTGCATTGGTCAGTATCTTCAAGACTATTGACGATGCACGCATCAATTCTGTTATCTGCGAACAGATTGGCGATTTTTTTATTGTGGCCTAATTTGGTTAGGGCGATTATTTTTGCCCCATTTATTGCTGCCAGCATCAAAACATGTAGCCTATTACTTATTACTAGACTTGATTTCGAGTAGATTTCATTGCACTCACTTAGAGATAGCTTTTTATCAATGAACTCAAATTGCAAATGATGATTCTTTTTTCTAAGTTCATCATAAAGGTCACGGCACCCTTCTCTATCGTACGCCACTTGATAGCATATAGTAACTTTGCTCGACGATGGATTTTCAGCTAAAAATCTAGATAAAATTTCTTTAATTTTTTCCAGATAGCTTGAGTCGTGTTTTATACCATTCGCGTTGGATCTAAAGCTTAACACTATATGGTTTTCATGCTCAAATGTTCCGAGCCGATCGGTATCTGGCTTGTAATACCAAGAGAAATCTGGAAAAAAAATTAAATTATTTATACGAATATCTTTTCCAAATTTCAGCGAGTGACTATCTCTTACGCCATATACACGATAGGCGAAAGATTGAATTGACTCAGATATCGCATTAGCTTTATCAAATGGCCCAATTGAGAAGCCCAACCGTATAATCTTGCACCCCACCAAGCGCAAAATAAATAATTTAGAAGATTTTACTATTGTACCAATGGAGGATTTCATCCCTTTTCTAGAAATATCCCCAGGAGGTAACAATAAATATGTCTCACTTCTTCTTCTAATAGCCTCGAAAAATATCGAAGCGAATAAACTAGAATTACTGGACGAAGCTAATGTGTCGTTCCCGCCGGTAATTTCGTCGACAAACCAGCGCGGAGTATCGTTATCGTTAACGATAATTTCTCCGTATTTACGAACTAAATCCAGTGCTACCTTATTGATCAATAGATCCCCGGTATTCTCTATCTGGCCGGCGGGCTCAAAATATATTTTCTTTAATTTCATAAGTCATTAACTCAATTGTCGACGTATTGTATTGATTACGGTGATGGATGCACCAATATAATGAAGAGAAAGCACCACGCTATATAGTGCGATGGCTTCTTTCGGAGTAAATCTAAAATATGCCGAAACAGCAAAAACAGACCCGGTCAGTAGCAGTCGCACGAAATTGATGATGAGCAATTTCTTCTGTTGTTTAAATACGTTGAGAGCGTTAGATATGGGATTTGCAACAAACTGACTCAATAAGTATATGGAGAGAAGACTACAGTAAACACCTGCCTCTTTCCATTGCGCCCCAAAGAACAATGAGAAAATCAACGGACCTAAAACAGCTATAATTATGGTAGGTAAAATACCCAGCAAGATTAGTTTTTTTGCTAAAAATTTCGTTAGTTTTAGAATCTCTAGATTATTTTTTCTACCTATTTTCGAAATTTCCGCGTAGTACGCTTGGCCTGTAGTTTGCGCGATAAGGGCCACAGGTAGAGCTAAAGCCATTAGTGCTAGTCCAAGTTGCCCTGCAACCTCCGCGCCATACATTGACGACATAAATAAAGCAGGAGCTTGCATTGACAGTGTAAGTAAAATTTGGGAGGGCAGCCTGAATGCAGGAAACTCTGAAAAATACCGCATAGTAAACAATACATTTTGTCTTGTTATGCGCTTGCCACTTATCACTCTAATATCCGCATAAGTGCTTTTAGCAAGTGAGTAGCTTCCACCTACTTGATTTAGTATATGACCAATTAAAAGCCCAATTTTTCCTACGCCCAATAGTGCTAGTAGAATCTTAGAAATAGCGCCAGATAATGCTTGGTTAACATTAGTTTTTGCGATGGATTTGAAGTTTTTACTTCTAATCGCCCAGTTACACAACGCCTCGTAGACTCCGGCGCCCAAGAAGCCAAAAATCAAGAGAAACCAAAAGGGTGTTAGCTGTGACACGGACAAAAAGCCAAAAATATAATCTGAGTAAAAAAATAGTATAAGTGATGCTGCGAAAGAAATGAGCAACAAGCTTGAGATACTTATAATTAATAAGCAAAGTGCAATCTCGCTCCTTTTAGGAAGAGGAATTGCTGCGGCATATCGAAATGATCCAAAGGGGGACAATATAAATATGATTGATGCAAATAGAGTATACACTCCAAATTGCTCTGGCGTGTAAAGTCTCGTTATTATTGGAATACTAACCAAGCTAATAACTTTTGCTGCGCTACTTCCACTAGCTAAAATTATTATGTTTTTTAGTATATTTTGATTCTCTCCTTCTCTTAGATGAAGCTTTGATGCTATTTTTCTTAACATACTCTTGATTGGATTTTTCAATTTAAATAATTCAAGTTTGGAGGGAGAAGCTCGCTTCTCCCAGGTTCATTTGGCTATCGGCCTATACCATAATATTGCCATTCATCAGCCTTTAGTTGCTCCGGTGAGTATTGATTTCGACCGTCAAAAATAACCGGAGATCTTAAAAGCTTCTTTAAAGCCTTGAAATCGGGTCTACGAAATGGCTTCCATTCTGTGACGAGCACTAGCGCATCAGCATCAATAGCAGCTTCATATTGAGCTTCTGAAAACTCCAACAACCCATCGGTTTCATAATTATGAGGGAATTCGGCTCTGGCAGCCTCGATGGCGACTGGATCGAAGGCTTTGACTTTAGCACCAGCCTTAGTTAACTTTTCAATAAGAGTTATGCTTGGAGCTTCCCGCATGTCATCTGTACCAGGCTTGAACGATAAGCCCCATACTGCAAAAGTTCTACCTTTTAGCTCATGGCCAAAATGATCGGTTATTTTCTCAAATAAACGATGTTTTTGAGCTTCATTACGATCCTCCACCGCCTGTAGTACTTTAGGTTCAAAATCGTTTTGATGGGCCATATTAATGAGCGCTTTTACATCTTTTGGAAAACAAGATCCCCCATATCCACACCCAGCATAAATGAAGTGATAACCAATACGGCTATCTGCTCCGATACCCAGCCTGACACTTTCAACATCTACATCTAATTTTTCACAGAGATTCGCTATTTCGTTCATAAACGAAATCTTTGTTGCTAGCATCGCATTTGCGGCATATTTAGTCATTTCCGCAGATCGAACGCTCATGAACATTATTCTTGGATGGTTCCTAACAAAAGGCGCATAGAGTTCAGTCATTAACTCTTTAGCGAAACTCGTATCTGCTCCAATGATGATTCTGTCAGGATGCATGAAGTCGTTGACTGCAGCTCCTTCTTTTAAAAACTCTGGATTTGATGTTACTTCAAATGCAATATCAATATTTCTTTTTTGTAATTCTTCCGAAATAACAGCGCTAACTTTAGCAGCCGTTCCTACGGGTACTGTCGACTTATCGACAATCACGGTCGGGTGTTTTAGGTTTTTGCCAATTTCCGTCGCTACATCAATTACATACTTCAGGTCTGCAGAACCGTCTTCACCTGGAGGTGTGCCAACTGCAATGAATAAGATGTCAGAAACACTCATCCCATCGGATAACGAATCAGTGAATTGGAGTTTGCCTTCTTTGTAGTTTCTGACTACGATTTCTTCCAAGCCAGGTTCGTATATAGGAATAATTCCATTTTTTAGTCTTTCGACTTTTATCTTGTTTACATCAACGCAGACTACTGTGTGTCCCATCTCTGCAAAACATGCGCCAGTGACCAGTCCTACATAACCGGTTCCAATTACTGTTATGTTCATTCATATCTCCAGTTAGCTCGGGGAAAGTTCGAAACTTTCTAGCGACCCTATTGAACACGCTACCGCCCCAGGATTTTTCGTCATCTTCCTCAGGACGTAGTGTCTCTATGAAATATCGGTTTGATCATGCCTGTTGGCTAATGATCCGGTGCAGCAATAACAATAAGAATTCAAGAACAACAGCAACGCCTTCAAACATCTGAACTTATGACGCGATCTGCTCGATACCTATCAGTTTTTGTCGGAAGCATAAGCATAGTTGTAATAACCATAATCACTGTAGCCATACTTATTGGACGCCTTTCTCTCCACGCCGTTAAAAATCGCACCTTTAATGGCAACGCCATTCTGGGAGAACCGGCGGACCGTCAACTCGATTTCTTTCGCCGGGTTCAGGCCATAGCGCGTAACAATCAGATTGGTCCCGGACTGGCGTCCGACGATCGCCGCATCTGTCACCGCCAGTAATGGCGGCGTATCGAGAATCACCAGATCGTAGAGTTCACTCGCCTGTTCCAATAGCGCACTGAAATTGGCGTGCATCAGTAGCTCGGAAGGGTTGGGCGGAATCTGGCCTCGACTAACAAAATCGAAGTTGTCGATTTGGGTCTTATGGATGGCGGTGGCCATATCGCAGCGCCGGGCCAAGATGTCGGAAAGCCCATTATCTGCAGAAGTACCTAACACTTTGTGCAGATAGCCCTTACGCATGTCTACGTCGATCAACAATACCCGTAACCCGGTTTGCGCTATCACCACCGCGAGGTTGACCGATACGAACGTTTTACCCACTTGGGGGCTAGGCCCGGAAATCATCAGGCGGTTATTGTCGGCCTCATGCATGGCGAAGTGCAGACTGGTGCGCAAACTGCGCAATGCCTCAATTGCCAGATCGGTAGGATGACTGATGGCCAGCAAAGTAGAACCTGCGGAACGCCCTCGTCCGCGGGAGACTTTGTCTTCTTCGGTTTTCTGCAAAATGCTGTAAGGAATCGACGCGTAGACTGGCAACCCAAGCTGCTCGATGGCTTCCGGGCTTTCCAATCCCCGGTTCAGCGCCTTGCGTACCAGCACCAGGGCCACCGCCAGGAAGCCGCCAAGAAGTGTGGCGATCAGTACAATCAAAGCTTTTTTCGGTTTGACCGGCTGGAAAAAGTTGACGTCCGCAGTGTCGATCAGACGCACGTTACCGACCGTACCCGCTCGCATCACATCCAGCTCCTGAGATTTGTTCAGCAGTTGGGTATAAATGGCCGTACCGACTTCTACATCCCGGGTAAGGTTCAGCAATTCTTGCTGGGTGGAAGGAAGGCCCTCCACCTTGCTCGCCAGACTTTTCTGCTTGCTGCTCAATTCACCGATCTGGGTCAATAATGCGCGATAGGCGGGATGTTGCCGGGTGAACTTGCGGTCCATTTCGGCTTGTTGCAACTTCAACTCGGAGATGCTGGTATCGAGCCCGACAATCTGATCGAGAATGGCTTTGGTTTCGAGCGTGATGTCCACAGACTTGCTGCGCGTCTGGTATTCATTCAAGGCATTCCCGGCTTTCTCCAAGTCCTTCTTGACCACCGGAAGTTGCTCTTTGAGAAACGCCAGGCTCTGCGCTGCCTCAGCGGAAGTGCGTTCTACGTTTTGCCGAACATAAATAGCGGCGATTTCATTGAGTGTTTTAATGGCCTGATTCGGATCTGTGCTTTCCAGCGCCAACCCGATAATGCCCGACTCTTTTCCTCGCTCGGATACCTCTAAACCCTCTTGGTAGTCGAGGATGCTGCTTAGACGAGAATTGCGGATGATTTTGAAACGGGTCCCCGGATTGGCGTGCATTTCCTCTATCTGAACCGCAAGGCCATTTTGTTCGAACAGTTGTCCCGTCTGACTGGCGGCCAATAGGTTGTCATCTTCGTCCACCAGGGTGTAATGCCCATTCTCACCCGTGGTCAGAGTCAACTTCTTGCCCAGCTGCGAGTCGGGAAGATTGAGTTTGAATATCTTCAGCGACTCCCCTCCCCAGGCGTAACTGTTCAACCCCAACAAGGGGTCGGCTATTTCACCGGGATTACTATTCTTGAATCGACGTGCCAGGAACTCACCGACAACCGGGAAGTACATCGGTTGTACGACGATATCAAGTTTCAGGTTATCGACCGTCTTGCCAATCACAGCACGAGACTTGATCAACTCGATCTCTGTCGCCGAAGGCGACTCTTTTCCCAACATGCTGCCGACATCGGAGAAGCCCAACAAATCGTTCTTCTTCGCTTCGACCTGCAACAACGCATTCGCCTGGTATACCGGCGTCGCCAAAACCGCATACGCTACACCAGCCGCCATAAAGGCACCGGTAACCGCAGCAATCAGCCATTTATGGTCGATAAGTGTCCCAAACAAGCCGAGAAGATCAATCTCGTCATTGTCGTCGTCCCGCACGTTGACTACCGGTGCTTGCTGCATAAGTCGGATTCTTTGCCTGTTTTACAATTCAAAAAGGAGTGGCCATCAGCGCGCCAGGCGCTGTGCCCATGCGAGTACGGCTTCTTCGATCAACGCATAAGCGTGCACAAAAGCAGGTTTGCCTTGACGGTAGGGGTCGCTGATTTCGCGATCGTCTTGCCACTTGCCCAGCAGCAACACTTTGCCTCGCGCTTCAGGGGCTATATTGAGGACCCCGCTGACATGCCGTCGCTCCATCACCAGAATCAAGTCCGCATCACTAACGGCTTGAGACGTAAGCTGAACGGCCTGGTGCTCGTGGGGCAGATGACCATGCTCCGTGAGTACTGCGTGTGCCGTCGGCTCGAAAGGTTTGCCCGTCACGGCAGCGAGGCCAGCCGAACTGACCTCGATATCGGAATGAACGAGTGCCCCGCGCAGCAGATGCTCCGCGGTGGGACTGCGGCAAATATTGCCGACGCAGACAATCAAAACCCTTTTAAGCAAGATAACATTCCCCGTCTTGTCAACATTGGCGGTGACATAGCACTTGCCGAACATAAGAGCTTTAAACTACGAATGAATCCGGGTATTTATAGCCCGGTAACTGCAACTGAATTTTTCAAACAATCAGTGCGTATTTATTACCATGAGGTTTGAATACCTCCCAATTTTTTCTTCAGACAAAAAATAACATTTCGCTAATTAATGCCGAAAATAACAGTTCGTGAATTTATCCAGACAATTTCTAACAATTGCGGTTTTCCCGCGACCGTTCAATCTAAATTACACCGAAATAGCGGAACAGTTAATGTATAGCTGTTCCGCTAGTATATTGCCAGTACGTGCCGAACATTATGGCTAGTCGTTGACTAAGGGACGCGTTGGACAACAAAGTTATATATAGCCAGTTGAATCGCAAACCTGCCATGGAACAACCAGGCTTGCTCACCGGCGAACCGATCTGCAGATCTGCCCTCTGCCTGCGCCTTGTGCGAAACATGGCGTACAGACCTTTCGTTGCCCATGCAGGGTTGCGAACATGCTTTTCGAGTAATCGGGCCATTTAGAGCCCGCACTCTCCAGCGATACCGGTTTCGACAACATGAGTCGAACCTTCCCTACTGCCATTAGCCATTCATCTGTCTACTTTCAAGGACGCTTTCATGATTCGTAAATGCCTATTCCCCGCTGCCGGCTATGGGACCCGCTTTTTGCCCGCCACAAAAGCCATGCCGAAGGAGATGCTGCCGATCGTCAATAAGCCGCTGATCCAGTACGCCGTCGAGGAAGCACGCGACGCCGGCCTGCAACATATGGCCATCGTCACCGGCCGGGGCAAGCGAGCACTGGAGGATCATTTCGATGTCAGCTTCGAGCTGGAACACCAGATTCGTGGTACCGATAAAGAGCGGTACCTGGAAGGCACTCGAGAGCTGATCGATACCTGCACTTTTTCCTATACACGCCAGGTAGAGATGAAGGGCCTGGGTCACGCGATTCTCAGCGGTCGTTCGTTGATCGGTGACGAGCCGTTCGCCGTGGTGTTGGCTGACGACCTGTGCCTGAACCTTGAGGGCGATGGCGTACTGGCGCAAATGATCAAGCTCTATCAGCAGTTCCGCTGCTCGATCGTGGCGATTCAGGAAGTGCCCCGTGAGCAGACTCAGAAGTACGGCGTAATTGCCGGCGAGCTGATTCGCGAGGGTATTTACCGGGTCAATAGCATGGTCGAAAAACCCCGCCCGGAAGATGCCCCGTCCAACATGGCTATCATCGGTCGATACATTTTGACCCCTGACATCTTCGATCTGATCGCTGACACCGAGCCTGGCAAGGGCGGTGAAATCCAGATCACCGACGCCTTGATGAAGCAGGCCCAAAATGGCTGCGTGCTTGCTTACCAGTTCAAGGGCCAACGCTTCGATTGCGGCGGCGCTGAAGGTTACATCGAAGCCACTAACTTCTGTTTCGAGCACCTGCATCAGAACACCTGGTGACGGCGCTGAACCCTGACAAACGGGTGCGTTATCGAATTGATTTTATGGTCTTTATTTCCCCATGGACGAAGCCTCTATGAAGACATTGAGCGGTTTCAAGGCAGGTGACAGTCGCCGCCCGTATGGCGCTGACCTTAAGAACAACCTCGCGTACCTCATCGTGCGCGCCTATGCATCGGAGCTGATTTTTCCCCGCGTGCAGAAACCGCCGGTGCTGCTGGTGGAGCGCATCGGCGCTTTTCCCTCCTCCGGGGAGATCCGCCGCCAAGTCAAGGATGGTCCGGCGTTGCTGGCGAGCATCAGGCAACGTTATGCCGCCGATGCCCTCGACATAGACGAGAGCGATGGGCTGAACCTGGTCTTTGCCGACTGGCGTCTCAGCTTGCGTCTTTTGGACGAGGGTTGCGTGACTTGCCTGACCGTGGAAAGTCGCGGCGACAGCGTGCTCATGCAGCACAAAACCGCCGAACTGCTAGGGCAAATCGATGCAGGGAGGGAATTCGAATGAACGCGATTGCAGAACACGCCGACAAAGCCTGGTATCTGCTTCAGTGCAAACCCAAACAGGATGAGCGCGCCGAAGAACATTTACAGCGTCAGGGCTATGCCTGTTTTCGCTCGACCTACCGGCGTGAACGCGTTTTGCGCGGGCAGCGTCGAGTGATCAGCGAGTCGCTGTTTCCGGGCTATCTGTTTATTCAACTGAGCCTTCAGGACAGTTGGGGCCCGCTGCGCTCGACCCGCGGTGTTTCGCGCGTCGTTGGGTTCGGCGGTCAGCCACTGCCGATCCGCGATGCGCTGATCGACGAGCTCCAGGAGCGAGACAGCCAGGCGATCGTGGCAACGTTGTTGAGGCATGGGGATACGGTGCGCATTACTGAAGGCCCGTTTTCCGATCTCGAAGCGGTGTTCCTGGCCATGGACGGCGAGGAACGGGTGCTGCTGATGATGAATTTCCTGCAGCGTGAACAGCGCATCAGCCTGCCGTTGGCGGGGGTTAACAAGCTTTAAATTTTGTAGGAGTGGTGTCCAGTCAGTTAAGCGAGTAACCGCTTTCCGTAGGAGCCAGGCTTGCCGGCGAAGGCGTCCTTGAGAGCGCCTTCGCCGGCAAGCCTGGCTCCTAATGTCGATACCCGCACAGTCAGAGTGAACAACTTCAAAACGTTGCTGAGGATTCTTGTGCACCATTGCAAAGACTCGCAGGATAATGGGCGCACGCGGGGCACACGGTGGCGAAAGGATTCACTCTCACATACGTGGTCGCAGCTTGCTGTGCCGACAATGACTCCACGCCGATACCGTGCGGACCACTCTCTTACGCGGGTGCTGACACACCAATGCGGGTTACGGTCTCTGTCCCGCGTGCATCCTTTTATCCTAACAAGTCTGCTCTGACGCTACATGCCGTTGCGGTACCAGCCTCTCATCGTCGTGCTTGATGCCGGGCGCATTCACTTGTTTGCTGCGCGACAGCGCGGCGCCTTGGCGGCGGGGAATCTCCTACAAAACCTATGCCCCTTCCGAGAGATGATTCCAGTCGACCCAACCCAAAAACCATGTCGCCAGAGTTAGTAAACAGAATGCGATGCGGTACCAGGCAAACACCGCATAACTGTGATTGACGCCCTACCACGACCTGGCCTTGCCGTCATTCACACGGTTGCGGATGGTCCAGGCCGCAGCGATTTGGCCAGCCAGGGATTCGCCGCGAGCTTCACCCCATAAGGTGCGGGCGAGGATGTCGCGGTCTTTTTTGGCTTCAGTCATCACTTTCTTTAGGCAAAAAAAAAGCGCACTTGGCAGGGATCGATAAGGATTCGTCTTGTTACAGGGCGTCTTCAATGCTTTTGGCTACAGACTTGGCTAGTTCTGCATAACCAGGCTTCGTATAGTGAACATCAGTATTAGATTCACGCATGCCGTCTGGCAGGCTGGCCGAGACAACCTGCAGGTCATTGACAGGAATACCGAGACGTCTCATTACCTTAGCCGCTGTTTGGTTATACTTTTCCACATCGACACTGTTGCGGCAGGGATCTTGCTGTGGAACAACGGTGATGCTCTGAAAAATAACATTCGCACCTGTTGCCTTCAGCTGAGATGCAATCAAGTCGAGATTTCTTTCGTACTGATCCAGCGGAACGGCGATCGAACCGTTCATCTTATCCTTGTGATCCTTGGTGATTGACCCAAGTTGACGATAGCAGATGTCCCACAGCCCGAAATTGAAGCTGATAACATCCCATTTCCCTGAGCCGATCCATCGCCGAAGATTCCTGACGCCATTGTTCGAATCCTGCGAATTGCCAGCGCTGTGAGCCACCACGGCTTTCGAGTCCAGGGCTTTCCGCACATACGGCGTGTACCCGAGCGAAATTGAGTCCCCAATGATCAGGACTTTCGGCCTGCTCAGTTGATCGGCATTGCAGCCCACCACGAAAAAGATCGAAGAGGCGATCAGAGCCATGAAAACAGAAAGCTTGAGCACAGACATCCATCCATGTTGGTGAGAGTCAGGACAGTCTACCTGTGCCGGCATTCATCACAAGGTCAATTGAAGCTTGCCCGCGACTGGCCAGGCGCCTGGTAGCGCCAACAGCAGTTGTTGGTTGTTGGGAGCCGTTGATATCTCTCTGCGTACAGCCGATCTTAGTTATTTTTTGTCGATTACGGGGCTCTTTTTGCCTGTTACTATCGGGCTTTAAACTCTACTTTCGGGCCTGAGATGAACGCTTCCGTTGTTAACGAGCCGAGAGACTGGGCTTGGGCATATACGAAGATCAGAACGTATGGCTGTTCTCGTATGTCCGCCCTTTACAGAGCAAGCCTATATACCCTCCGAGGCGACACAGGGGTATTCAGAATAGGTAACGGTTGGACAAAGGTGAGAATCCGACGTTGAGTTATAAAAAATCACCGCAAAATACCAATTCCCTTAAGTCATTAGGCGTTGAGTGCCATCACCTGCTAAAAAAGGACAAATCAAGAAATGAAGTATAGAGCAGACATTGATGGACTTAGAAGCATAGCAATATTACCAGTAATACTATTTCATGCGGGGTACAGCCTATTCAGCGGTGGCTTCGTCGGGGTTGATGTATTTTTTGTCATATCCGGATATTTAATTACAAAAATAATCTCAAGTGAAATCAAAGAGAACCAATTTAGCATTACCGTATTCTATAAAAAAAGAATAGACCGCCTGCTACCAGTACTACTTGCAGTACTTACATTCACATTGATCGCAGGTTGGTTTCTACTCACACAAAAGGAGTACAAATCCCTATCACAAAGCGTAGTCTCTTCAATACTATTCTCGTCAAACATTTATTTCTGGATAACCCAAGATTATTTTTCAGCTTCAGCTCAAACCCTCCCCCTGCTTCATACGTGGTCACTGGCAGTAGAAGAGCAGTTTTATATTTTCTTCCCTCTACTAATGATAGCCATTTACAAACTAGGGTTTTCGTCAAAGAAAAGCCAAAAAACAATACTGCTTCCAATTTTTCTTGCATCTCTGTTAGCGGCCTGTATTACTACATACCATAGCCAATTAACTGCATTTTACATGCTTCCTTTTAGAGCATGGGAACTACTGATCGGATCTTTTTTAGCACTAAACATTATCCCAGCTACAAAATCAAAATTCTTAGCCAACGCTCTCTCGTTAAATGGTTTGCTACTAATTGCCGCAGCAGTTTTCACATTTGACAAGTCCGTACCGTTCCCTGGAGCCACCGCCCTACTACCGACAATTGGTGCAGCCCTGATCATCTATTCAGGATCGGTACATATAACCGTAGCAAAAACAATACTCGAATCACCGCCCGCTGTATTCTTTGGAAAAATCTCTTATTCCCTGTACATGTGGCACTGGCCAATATATGTATTTTTCAATCTATACTTTGACTTCAACCTGAGTACATATCAGCGCATATCCATGGTCGCTACGGCCTTGGTTGTATCGTACTTTTCTTGGCTTCTGATTGAGAAAAAAACTCGAGGGCGATTCGTCAAGGCCCCGACAACAAAGGCTTTTGCATACGCAGGTGCATCTATGACTGCAATCGCCTTAGCGGGAATGGTGATTGTTTTTAATCAGGGCTTCCCAGCACGTCTCAGTGAACAGGCAATTCTTGCTGAAAAATCTGCGACCGACTATAGCCCGCATCGGTCGAAATGCCATACAGATACCAGTCTCGGAATAGTCATCGAATATAATAACTCATGCATAATCGGCGAAAACACGAAGCCAGATACGGTCGTCTGGGGCGATAGTCACGGGGTTGAATTAGCAGCCGCGATAGGTGAACTATATAAACAACGCGGTAAATCCTTGCGAGAACTGACTGCATCAGGATGCCCGCCATCACTTGGCTATAACACAACATCACGCCCAAACTGCGCCGCCTATAACCAGAGGATATTTGATTCACTTATTGCGGATCACGATATAAAACACGTGGTAATAACTGCATTTTATGGCTCCCCTAGCTACCACGATAGTTGGGGAGATTTTGAACCTAGCTTCTCCAAAGCCATAGAACTACTAAAGGCGAGCGGAAAGAATATAATAATAAATTATCCGTTACCCTACTACACTTCGGGCGTTCCACAAACGATGGCCAGGGCAAAAATGCTCGAAGGCATTATGCCTCCGCCTTACATAACCACCGAGCAATTTAAAACCCAGAATGAATACGCCATCAGCTACCTAGACAAAATAGCCCGATCAGACTCAGTACACCTAATTGAAAGCTACAAAAAAATATGCTTTGAGACTTGTGAAAAAACCATAGACAACCACGCAATTTATTTTGATGGAAATCACATATCCATGGTTGGCGCAAGATTATTTGCAAAAGATTTTGTCGCAATCACAGAGCAAACTAAGCTTGCTAAGCATTGAGTGTTAGCGATGGTGATACGTACTCACCATCGCTAATTCAAATATCCTCTCCGGCTGTGAATTCAAACTTCCCAAATTTTGGGGAGTTTGTGCTGGTCCCAAACGACGCCAGGCCATGGATTGCACCGCCGAGGTTGTGGGAACGTCGTAAGCGATCCACCGTGTACACATTCAAAGCTGCCTGTTCAAGCCTGATGCTGTGCTCCCGATTCCCTTCATGAGCCCGCAACCATGATGCGTCCCGACGCCAAAGTCGAAAAAGTCTACCTCTACCCCAAAACCAGTCGACTTCCGAAAATCCATCGACGGCCTTGCCGCCCTGGTGGAGCTGGATATCAAGGTCGCCGTGTTCGACCCCGTGTTCGTTTTTCTGAATCGCCCCCGTAATCGAGTGAAAGTCCTTTATTGGGAGCGCTACGGTTTTTGCCTTTGGCTCAAGCGCCTGGAGTCCGAGCGTTTCAAAACATCGCCTGCTCCTACTGACGAAGCCATCGTGCTGAGCGCGCAGGAGTTGAATTGGCTGCTGGATGGTTTTGACCTGTTGAGGAACCGTCCGCATGAGGTTCGACGCCGCGATTTGTCGCGTGATTGGGTATAATCCAGGCCATGATTTCATGCCCGACAATCTCCCTGATGATCCGCTGCTGCTCATGCAAATGATTGTGCAGATGCTCAGTGAGCGTCAGGTGGACAAGGGCCAGATCGTTGACCTGAAAGAGCAGATCAAGCTATTGCGTCAACGTTTGTTCGGGCGCAAATCAGAACAAACCGTCGATCCGCAGACGCCTCAGCTCGCGCTCTTTAATGAGCCCGAAAGCCTCGCGGTTCCGGTCACCGATGAGTCTGACGAAGAAGTCGTTGCCCCGACCCAATGCCGGGACAAACGCAAACCGCTGTCGGCTGATCTACCGCGTATTGACGTCATCCACGAACTGCCCGAGCACGAACTGAGCTGCGCGTGCGGCTGTCGTAAACACGTCATCGGCGAAGAAACCAGCGAACAGCTGGAAATCGTGCCTATGCAAATCCGTGTGATCAAACACATCCGCAAGGTTTACGTCTGCCGTGGCTACGAAACGGCATCGGTCACCGCCGACAAACTGGCTCATCTGATCGAAAAGAGCATGGCCAGCCCCAGCGTGCTGGCAATGTTGCTGACTACCAAATACGTCGACGGTTTGCCACTGTATCGGTTCGAAAAGGTCCTTGGCCGCCACGGCGTCGATATCCCCCGCCAAACCTTGGCGCGCTGGGTGATCCAGTGCGGCGAACACCTGCAACCGCTGCTGAATTTGATGCGCGACCGGTTGCTGGAAAGCCCGGTGATCCACTGCGATGAAACGCGGGTACAAGTACTGAAGGAACCGGTTCGAGACCCGACCAGCCAGTCTTGGATGTGGGTCCAAGCCAGCGTCCCGCCTGAGCGCCCAGTGGTCCTGTTTGACTACCACCAGCCGAGCGCAGGAGGTGCCGCTGCGCCTGCTCACCGATTATCGCGGCTACCTGATGACCGACGATTACGCCAGCTATAACGCCTTGGCCGTGCAACCGGGTGTCGAGCGTTTGGGCTGCTGGGCCCATGCGCGACGCAAGTTCGTCGATGCGCAGAAAGTGCAACCTAAAGGCAAGACCGGACGTGCCGATATTGCGCTGACCATGATCAACAAGTTGTACGGCATCGAGCGCGAACTCAAGGACGGCAGTGATGAACAACGTTTGGCTGGTCGACAGGAAAAGAGCCTGCAAGTACTCGCCCAATTAAAGGGCTGGCTGGAGAAAACGCATCCCCAGGTCACCTCACAAAGTGCCTTGGGCAAGGCCATCGGTTATTGGGCCAGCAACTGGAGCAAGCTTGAGCGTTACATCGAGGCCGGCTTCTTGCCCATCGATAACAACAAGGCCGAGAGAGCGGTAAACCCTTTGTTATCGGTCGTAAAAATTGGCTGTTCAGCGACACGCCCAAGGGTGCCAGTGCGCAGATCTACAGCCTGGTCGAAACTGGCAAAGCCAACGGCCAGGAGCCGTATACGTGGCTGCCCCACGTACTGGAGCGCTTGCCGCTGGTGGCTTCGATTGAAGACTTCGAAGCCTTGCTGCCATGGAACTGCTCGCCGACTATCTCGCGCTGAATACACACATCGTTTTTTGCCATGTGTGGTTTATGCGGCGCTTACCTTTGACCTCGGTGTTCACCTTGAATAAAACGTTTCATGGGCAACCCTTGCAATGAAATCCTGGGGAATAATAGCAAGAGTTGGCTTGGATGTTTTTGACACACTCTGGGCCATGGATGGCCGATCGCGGCGGGCCCACGGAGCAGGACCGGAGGGCATGCCGAGCCTGGGCGAGGCACCGAACGACAGGGGCAGAAGCGCTTTGGTTACTTTTCGCGCTTTTCGAAAGTGACTCGCTGTAAAAGCGCTGTAAAAGCCAGCCCTTTCAAGGTCTTCGTTTAAACTCCCCCAAAACTCCAGTCAGGGTGACGAAAACGATGTGGGCAGAAGTTCTAGCGCGGTTTGAAAAAAAGGCACCGGCCAGTGTCATGGTCAAGTTGGCACTGGAGCACGCCATTCCTGCTGAGTGGGTTGATCAGGTGTTTGAAGAGCATCGTCAACGCCAGTACCCGCGTGAGCTTTTGTTTTCGACCATCGTTGAGCTGATGTCCCTTGTTTCATTGGGCCTGCGCCCGTCCTTACATGCCGCTGCGCGCCAGATGGATGCTCTACCGGTTACCTTGGCGGCGCTCTATGACAAGGTCAGCCGCACCGAACCGGCATTGCTGCGAGCCTTGGTCACCGGTAGCGCAGAGCGCTTGGCGCCGACGATAAAAGAGTTGGGCTGTTCAGCCATTTTGCCCGGCTGGCAGTTGCGCATCGTTGACGGCAATCACCTGCCGTCTACCGAAAAACGCCTGGGGGCTTTGCGGCGCGAACGAGGTGCAGCTCGGCCGGGGTTTTCGGTAGTGGTTTACGATCCTGACCTGGATCAGATCGTTGACTTGCAGCCTTGCGAGGATGCCTACGCCAGCGAGCGCGTCAGCGTGCTGCCGTTGTTAGCCCGCGCCAGTGCGGGACAGCTGTGGATGGCCGATCGGCTTTATTGCACGCTGCCCGTCATGCAGGCCTGCGAGGAAACGAGCGCTTCGTTCATTATTCGCCAGCAAAGCAAGCATCCACGGCTGATTCGGGAAAGCGATTGGCAAGCACCGGTGCCTGTCGAAGCCGGGACAGTACGCGAACAAATTATCGAACTCAAAGGCGGCCACCGCTGGCGCCGAGTTGAACTGAGCCTGCAAACACCTACCGAATCAGGCGACTGCGTGATGTGGTTCTGGAGCAACTTGCCCGACACCATCAGCGCTGAGCAAATCGCCGATTTATACCGTCGTCGCTGGAGTATCGAAGGGATGTTCCAGCGTCTTGAATCGG